>ONWY01000198.1 GCA_900321665.1 uncultured Eubacteriales bacterium | reverse complement strand
TGCGCCATCGGGTGGTTGAGCCGCTCAAAGCACTCAATCCCGCCTTTGAAACCAACGCGGGCAAAGCAATGGAAATTTTAGCGGCGCAGCAGGCATACATGGAAGCACAGGCGCAGTCCTTTTTGGAGCAAAACGGGGCAGATGCCGCAAAAATCGCAGCGCTGCCGCAGGCGTTGCAATCCCAGGTGTTGCGCTGCTTGTGTGCACAACACCTCGGCACCGTGCCGGAGTACCGCCACATCGAGCAGCTTGCCGCTATTTTGGAAAGCGGCGGGCAGGTGCAGATTAACGGCGGCGCGCTCATCAGAGTGCGCGCGGGCAGGGTAGAGTTCCCGCAGCCGGTGCAGGAGGCGGCATATAGCTTTGCGTTGCGTGAAGGGAAATTTGCCTTGCCGATTGGCACTTTAGTTGTCAAAAAGCTCAATTGTAAACAATTTGAAAATTTGAAAATAAATCGGTTTTCATTTGCGCTCGATTATGATACAATAAAATCCGATTTGATTTGCCGCAACAGGCATGGCGGCGACAGGTTTTATGATGGCAGGCGCCGCTTGCACAAGAGCTTGAAAAAGCACCTGAGCGAAATGGCGGTCGAGCCGGAGCGCAGGCAGGCTTTTCCCGTTTTTTTAAGCGGGGACACCGTTATCGGCACGCTCGGTTCTTCGCCGGCGGGGGAATTGGCTCCCTCGCGGCAAACAGAGTCGGTTTTATACATTTATTTAGAGGGAGATTACCATGGCAGAGATGAAAAATGATATTGAATATGTGCTTGCAAGCGAAGAAGAAATCAAGGATATTTGTAAAAATTTAGGCACAAGAATTTCTGAGGACTATAAGGATAAAAATATAATTATAGTCAGTGTGCTCAAGGGTGCATTTGTTTTTTGTGCAGATATTTTTAGAAATATCACCATTCCGTGCGCCATTGATTTTATGGCGATTTCTTCCTACGGCAGCGGTACTACACCCGGCGCGGTGCGCATGATTAAGGACTTGGGCGTGGATATTTCCGGGATGGATGTGCTCATTGTGGAGGATATTCTCGACAGCGGCAATTCGCTTGCATACACCATCGAGCTGCTCAAGGCGAGAAAGCCCAAGAGCATCAGGATTTGCACCCTCTTAGACAAGCCCGACAGGCGCCAAGCCAAAAACATTCAAGCAGATTATGTCGGCAAGGTGATTCCCGATGAATTTGTGGTCGGCTACGGCTTGGATTATGATGAAAAATACAGNNNTATCGGCGTGTTGAAGCGCGAAGTGTATGCTTCTGCCGATAAATAAGGTTTCATTTTCTACCAATCATACAGCGAAATAACAAAGGAGATATATTGCAGATGGATTCAAACTTTAAAAAGCCCGATAAAAAGGAAGGCGGCAATTCCAAAGTAAAGACCATTATTCTTTATGCGGTTATGCTTGCAGTCTTTATCGGCGGTATTGCATTTATCGGCTCGAGAAGAAGCACGAGCGATAAAACGGCTTACTACGAGGTGGTGCAATACTTCGAGCAGGGCAAGGTGACAGAGTATAAGCTCAACCTTTCCAACGGCAAGCTGGTATACATGCTCGAGGGTGAGGATACCGCGAAGGAGTACACCGTGCCCAATGTGAATATGTTTGTCAGCGATATTCACGAGAGTGTGATTGCCAACAATGCCAAAAACCCGGATAAAATCGTGAAGGCGGACTACGAGAAGGGGAGCGACGGCTCGGTTTGGCTCAGCCTGTTGCCGACGGTTGTGCTCATCGGTATCGTTGTACTTGCCTACTTCTTCTTAATCAGGAAAATGGGCAGCGCCATGGGCAGCGACCATCGCTCGGCGATGAATTTCTCCCGTGCGAAGGTGCGCAACGGTGCCGACCAAAAGGAGAAAAAGACCTTTGCCGATGTCGCCGGTGCGGATGAAGAGAAGGAAGAGCTTTCCGAGATTGTTCGCTTCTTGAAAAATCCGCAAAAGTTCACTGACCTCGGCGCAAGAATCCCGAAAGGCGTGCTGCTCGTAGGCCCTCCGGGTACCGGTAAAACACTCCTTGCAAAGGCAGTTGCGGGCGAAGCGGATGCACCTTTCCTTTCCATTTCCGGTTCCAACTTTGTGGAATTATATGTCGGTGTCGGCGCATCCAGAGTCAGAGATTTATTTGAGCAGGCGAAAAAGCAGGCACCCGCGATTATCTTTATTGATGAAATTGATGCTGTCGGCAGGCACAGAGGTGCCGGCATGGGCGGCGGTCACGATGAAAGAGAGCAGACCCTCAACCAGCTCCTTGTGGAGATGGACGGCTTCGGTGTAAACGAAGGCATTATCATCATCGCGGCGACCAACAGACCCGATATCCTTGACCCGGCGCTGCTCAGACCCGGCAGGTTTGACAGACAGGTGACAGTCGGCTACCCCGACTTAAAGGGCAGAGAGGAAATCCTCAAGGTTCATGCAAGAAACAAGCCTTTGGCGCCCGATGTTGACTTGAAAACCGTGGCAAAGACCACTGCAGGCTTCACCGGTGCAGACCTTGAAAATCTGCTTAACGAAGCGGCTTTGCTTGCGGCAAGGCACGATTTGAAAGCCATTACCATGGAACAAATCGAGGAAGCGGCAATCAAGGTGGTTGTCGGCCCCGAAAAGAAGTCGCGCAAGATGAGCGACAAGGAAAAGCGCCTCACTGCGTACCACGAGGGCGGTCATGCCATTGCCACCTATTACCTCGAAGGGCAAGACCCGGTGCACCAGGTTTCCATCATCCCCAGAGGCAGAGCCGGCGGTTACACCATGAGCCTGCCGACCGAGGACAAGAGCTACCAATCCAAAAACGAAATGTTGGATGACATTGTTGTTTTGCTTGGCGGCCGCGTGGCGGAAGCACTTGTGATCGGCGATATTTCTACCGGCGCGAGCAACGATATTAAGCGCGCAACGGATATTGCCAGAAATATGATTACCCGCTACGGTATGAGCGAAAAGTTAGGTCCCATTACCTTTGGTGATGATAACGACGAGGTGTTCCTCGGCATGCAGTATTCTCACATGAGAAACTACAGTGAGGAAATCGCCGCCGAGATTGACCAAGAGGTCAACCGCTTAATTACCGAGCAATATCAGCGCACCGAGGCAATTTTGAAGGAGCATATGGATTCCTTGGAGTTAGTTGCCAAGGCACTGCTGGAGCGCGAAAAGCTCGAGGGCGATGAATTTAAGACCTTGTTGGAAACCGGCTCTTTACCGGCTGAAGATGGCGAGCAGGAAAGCGAAGCGGCTCAACCGAGCGAAGCTGCGCAGGAAGGCGAAGCGGCTCAACCGAGCGAGGCAGAGCAAGCTGCCGCACCCGAAACACCACAAGAAGCGCCAAAACAGGATGAAGAATAAAACAAAAAACACGAGCCGTCGGCTCGTGTTTTTGCTTCTTAAAGCGCAATCTTCATACTTTATTTACAATTTATCTATTTATTATATATAAAACCATTTTATATTAAAATCGAAGTTATATTGCATCATACAAGGAGAATTGCGATGAATAATACAAATACTTCTTATACAAACAATCACTACAACCCGTATCCGCCTCCGCCGCCATATGGGGGATATGTGCCGCCGCAAGCGCCGTACCCGCCGTATCCCGGCAAGGTAAAGCACCCGCCGGTAGCGGGAAACGGCTTTGATGCCGTGTTTATGATTCTCACGCTGGCATTTTCCGTCTTTGCCGTGCACGCGGTATTCTTTGCGGGCTTCTTTAAGCTTGGCTTTACGGTGGCTTATGCCATTTGGTTTGTGTTAGAAAATATTTACATCTTTTCCAAAGCAAAACCGAAGTTCAGCTTTTACACCGTTTTGCTCGGCGTGCTGTCTCTTGCGGCAAGCGGTGTATTTACTCTTTATAACGATGAAGTGATTAACACGGCGCTGCTGCTTTTTATCGCTTTTGCGAACGCAATGTATTTTGTGCTCAACACGCGGCAAAATCTCTTTCATGCAGGCGAAATCGGCTCGGTATTGGACGCGGCACGGTTTGTGATAGTTATTCCCTTTCAGTTCATCAGCGAGCCGTTTAAAAGTGTCTTTGAAGGTAAAAAGCAACAAGGAGCGCCCGAGCAGGGAAGGCGCAAGCCGAAAACCGGTCAAATTATACTCGGCATTCTCATTTCCGTGCCGATTGCGGCAGTGCTCATCGGGCTGCTCACCAACGCGGACCCGGCTTTTAAGGGCTTAATCGGGAAGCTGTTTTCAAACCTACTGCTGTCGGTTGTGAAGCTGATACTCGGTATTATCCTCTTTCCGCTACTGCTCTCACCGGCATTTGCCTACCGCTATTCGATAGTAAACCGTGACAGAAAGCCGGCTGTTAAGAAAGACCGCAAGCGTTTTCCGGCAGCGATTGCCATTACGGTTTTGAGTGTGATTTCACTGGTTTATATCGTGTATTTATTTGCACAGCTTGCTTATTTCTTTTCGGCATTCCGCGGTATTTTGCCCGAGAATTATTCAGCAAGCGATTATGCGCGCAAGGGCTTTTTTGAGCTGTGCGCCATCTGCGCTCTAAACGCTTTGTTTATTATGTTCTCTATGGCATTTGTCAAAGAGGAA
>ONWY01000195.1 GCA_900321665.1 uncultured Eubacteriales bacterium | reverse complement strand
CTCGAAGGTGAGCATCGAGGGGCTGCTGTTTTATGTGGTTACCCCGTGCGTCATTGTCAACAGCTTTATTGCAAACTTTTCGGGCGGCTCCGCCGTTTCGGTAAAGGAATTTTTGCTTGCGCTGTTCTTTTTTGCGGTGACCTATGGCATTGCCATTCCGCTCTCAAAGCTGTTTTTTAAAAAACAACCGGTGGCGGCGCGCGTCATTTACCGCCACAGTGTGGTCTACGGCAACTGCGGCTACATCGGGCTTCCGCTGGTGCAGGCGGTTGTGGGCGAGAGAGGTGTGTTTTACACCGCGATTGCCATCACCATTTTTAATATTATGACCTTTACGCAAGGGGTGTATCAAATGCACGAGGGGGAAGATGGCAAGGCGCATATTCAGCTTTCCAAAATCCTCATCAACCCCGGCACGCTCGGCTTGATGCTCGGCATCCCGGTGCTGATTTGCATGCTGGTTTTCCACCTGGATTTATCGCAACCGCAGTGGGAAATCCTGACCAAGCCGATTTCCTACATCGGCAGCATGAATACCCCGCTGGCGATGCTGTGCCTGGGCACCTTCTTGGGGCACACGGATATCAAAAACACCTTTAAAGATAAAAATAACTACTTAGTAGCGCTGCTGCGCTTGATTGTGATACCGCTGAGCTTGTTTGCGGTCATTTTGTTAATCAACCGCTTTGTGATTGCCGTGCCCGCGGTGGTGGCAGTCAGCCTGATGGTCAGCGCCTGCCCGCCGAGCGCCAACAACACCGTGCTCTTTGCCGCGACCTTTAATAAGGATACGGGGCTTGCCTCGACAACGGTCGCCTCGAGCACATTTTTGAGCATTCTGACCATGCCGGTGATTTTGGCAATGGTGCAGCAGTTCTTTCCGCTGTAAAGCAATCACCTTTACAGCAAAACGATTTCACCGGCATTTCAAAAAAATGTTGAAAACTATGTTTAAAACCGTTTTCGGCTGTTGAAAACCTCCAAAAACGAGCGTAAAAAGAGCAGATTTCTCTCAAAAAATGCTGTTTCACAAAAAGGTGAAGAAACATCAAAAATGCGTGAAACAGTACTAAAATCGGGAAAAAAGTGCCGCAAAAGTGGCAAAAAGCGGGAATTTTTCCGCAAAAAGCGCCGCTACCGCGCAAAAGCGAGCGGTGTTGAAAATCGCAGCCGGCGGGGTTTCAACATTTCGGCGCGGTTTTCAACATAAATGGTATCAAAAGCTTTACAAATTATGAAAAAAACGGCGGTGTAAAGAAATTTAGCTTTACAAAAAACACGACTAAGCAAGGGAGAAAATCATGGCGTTTGAAACCTTTTTCGGCAACGAAAGCTTGAAAAACACCATATTGCAGCTCATTCGCACCCGCACCTTGCCCCATGCCATTATTTTAGAGGGCGAGAAGGGTGTCGGCAAAAGAACCTTTGCCCGCCTGATTGCGGCGGGGCTGTTGTGCGAGCAGACGCAAGCGCCTTGTTTGGAGTGCAGCATATGCAAAAATGTGCTCAGCGCCAACCACCCCGATGTGCTGTACTATGAAACCGAAAAGCATACAAAGGATAATTTTAAGATAGACACGGTCAGAGCCATTCGCGACATTGCCTATATCTCGCCGAACCAAGCGGCATACAAGGTGTTTATTCTCGCCGAGGCGGATTTGATGAACAGCGCGGCACAAAATGCCCTGCTCAAAATCCTCGAGGAGCCGCCTGCATACGCGGTATTTATTCTCTTGTGCGAGAAAAAGAGCGCGTTTTTGGAGACCATCCTCTCGCGCTGTGCGCTCTACAGGCTCGAGCGGGTCAGCGATGCGCTGGCTTTTGAAGCGGTGCGCAGCCTGTTAAGCGGACCGACCGAGGAAGAGATTAACAAGGCAATTGCGCTGGCGGGCGGTAATATCGGCATGGTACTCGAGAGCCTGCGCGGAGATGAAACCCTGCGCGCAAACGAAAAGGCGATAGAGATTGCCGGTGCCGTGCTCAGCAGCTACGAATTTGACCTGCTGAAGGTGCTCGGCGAGCTCGAGAGCAGCGGGGCAAAGGCACTGCTGTATGCCCTTGCGGAGCCGCTCAAAAATGTATTTCGCGACGCGGTGGCTATCCGCTGCGGCGGGGAAGCGCTCATTCGGCTCAATGAGGATATCGCGCAAAAGCTTGCGGCTGCGCTGACCAAAAAACAGCTCTTTGCGTTGATTGAGGTTTGCGAGGAGCTCAAGCGCAGAATACAAAGAAATATGAACCAAAAGCTGTTGGTCACCTGGCTGAGTGCCGCGCTGACCACGGCGGCAGAATATGAATAGGAGAACATCATGGCGGAAGTAATCGGCGTTAGATTTAAAGATGTAGGAAAAATATATTATTTTGACCCCGGTGCCGAGAAAATGGCAAAGGGGGACCATGTGATTGTGGAAACCGCGCGCGGTACAGAGTGCGGTTTTGTGGCGATGTCAAACAGGCAGGTGGATGACGAGCTGATTGTCAAGCCCCTCAAAAAGGTCGTGCGCAAGGCTGGCGAGAAGGATTTGAAAACCGTAGAGCACAACCGCGCAAAGGAGAAGGAAGCGTTTGCCATCTGCGAGAAAAAAATCAAAGAGCACGGGCTGGAAATGAAGCTTGTGGATGTGGAATACACCTTTGACGGCTCCAAGATTTTGTTTTACTTTACTGCCGATGGCAGAGTGGATTTTCGCGAGCTGGTGAAGGATTTGGCTTCTGTTTTCAGAACGAGAATCGAACTGCGGCAAATCTGTGTTAGAGACGAGAGCAAGATGCTCGGCGGCCTCGGCATTTGCGGCAGGTGCTTCTGCTGCTCCTCTTTCTTGGGAGAATTTCAGCCCGTTTCCATCAAAATGGCAAAGGAGCAGGGCTTGTCGCTTAACCCGACCAAAATCAGCGGCACCTGCGGCAGGCTGATGTGCTGCTTGAAATACGAGCAGGATGCCTATGAATACCTGCTCAAAATCACCCCCTCCAAGGGCAGCCAGGTGAAAACGCGCGAGGGCAAGGGCACGGTGGTCGATGTCGAGCTGCTCAAGGGCAATGTGAAGGTGCAACTGCAGGGCAAGGAGGAATCCGCGCCGATTATCTGCCCGCGCAAGGAGGTAAAAATTCTCTCCGGCGGGAAAAAGGGGCAGAAGGAGAGTTAGCGCTTTCGCGCAATGAAATCTGCTGTCGCAGATGAAATCGCTACGCGAGCAAAGAAGAAAGAAAAAAGAAGAAAGAAGAAAGAAGAATGGTGGGCGGGACAGCAGCGGTCTTTGACCGCAGAATGAAGCCGCTTCGCTAATTAGAAATGAAGTCGGTGGCTTTGCCACCTAATGAAGTCGCCACTGCGTGGCTAATTGAGGGC
>ONWY01000194.1 GCA_900321665.1 uncultured Eubacteriales bacterium | reverse complement strand
AGGGCTGGATGTGCCGTTTTTCTTTAACCGCAAGGAGGAAAAGGACCACGGCGAGGGCGGCGTGTTTGTCGGCTTCAAGCCGCAGGCGGGCGACGAGGTCGTGATTGTGGAGGATGTTATCACCGCGGGCACGGCAATCCGCGAGAGTATGGAGAGCCTCTCCTCACTCGAGGGCGTTAAGGTGGCAGCCGCCTTTGTGATGGTGGACAGAAAAGAGAAGGGCAAAACCGAAAAATCCGCCATGGCGGAGGTCGGCGAAGAATACGGCTTCCCCGTATACTCCGTGGTCGATGTTTACGACATTATCGAATACCTCAGCGAGGATGAAAGCAACCGCGAGAATATCGAGCGGATTCAAAACTACCTGAAAAAGAACGGAGCAAAGGAATAATCATGCGACATTTACTCGATACGACCGATTTCACCCTGCGTGAAATTGATGATATGATTGCCCTGGCGATGGATATTATAGAAAACAAGCCGAAGTATGCGAAAGCCTGCGAGGGCAAAAAGCTTGCCACGCTCTTTTTTGAGCCGAGCACCCGCACCCGCTTATCGTTTGAGGCGGCAATGCTTGAGCTCGGCGGCAGCGTGCTCGGCTTTTCCGAGGCTTCGTCCTCCTCCACGGCGAAGGGCGAATCGGTCAGCGATACCATTCGCACGGTGTCAAACTATGCGGATATTATTGCGATGCGCCATCCGCTCGAGGGCGCGCCCTATGTGGCAAAAAAGAAAACACTCGTGCCGCTCATTAATGCGGGCGACGGCGGCCATGCCCACCCGACCCAGACCTTAACGGACTTGTTGACAATATACCGCGAAAAGGGGCGCTTTGATAAGCTCACCATCGGGCTTTGCGGCGATTTAAAATTCGGGCGTACCGTGCACTCGTTAATCAAGGCGATGTGCCGGTATCAAAACATCCGCTTCGTGCTCATTTCGCCCGAGGAGCTGCGCCTGCCCGATTACATCATTCGCGATGTGCTGGCGCCGAGCGGCGCCGCCTACACCGAGGCGCGCACGATTGAGGAAGCGGTACCGCAGCTCGATATCCTCTATATGACGCGCGTACAGCGCGAGCGCTTTGCGAGCGAGGAAGAGTATTTAAAGCATAAGGATGCCTTTATTCTTGACCTCGATAAGCTGCAAGCGTCAAAGGCGGAGCTGACCATTATGCACCCGCTGCCGCGCGTGAACGAGATTGCCGAGGAGGTGGATGATGACCCGCGCGCCAAATACTTTGAGCAGGCGCTCAACGGCAAGTATATCCGCATGGCGCTGATTTTAACCCTGCTTGCCCGGCGCGAGGAGGTGGAGCAGGCGCCGCGCGAAACGCTTTTTGCGTGCGGCACATGTAAAAACCCCCACTGTATTTCCAATTTCCAGCGCGTGCCGCACCTTGCGGGGCGCTCGGAAACGGACGGCGCCGCGCGCTGTGTGTATTGCGAGAGCCTGATTCGATAAAAAAATATAAGGACTGGTCTATGTTGTGCAGACAGTACAAAAAGGGGCTACCCAAGGTAGAATATTAAATTAAGCAACAAACTGATTTCGTTTTTCAAGCGGAGTCAGTTTTGTTTTGTATTGAATTCTATAACGATTGTAGTAATTGATGTACTCGGATATGAGGAGGCGCGCCTCCTCATATCCGGAAATTTTCACCCTGTTAATACATTCCGATTTCAGGATAGAAAAGAAGTTTTCCGCTAATGAATTATCATACGGATTTCCTCGCCTTGACATTGAAGGTGTTATGCCGTATGATTTAGTTATCACAAAATAGTCGTCGGAGACGTATTGTGATCCTTGGTCGCTGTGGAGCTGCAACTCCGCAGTGACTTTTTCTTTACTCATGGCATAATGGATTGTATCAAGTACAAGTTTAACAGTCATATGTTTTGATGTGTTGTATGCCACGATGCTGTTATCATACAAATCCCGAATAATCGAAAGATAACAATCTCCTTCGTTTGTTTTTATGTATGAAATATCTGTTACCCATTTTTGATTTGGTTTGTCGGCGGTAAAGTCTCTATTTAACAGATTAGGATATTTGTGTAAGTGTTCGGTTACATACTTGAATTTCTTTCTGCGTACTACAGATAGAAGGTTATATTTTTGCATAACTCGAAGTACAGTTTTAGGATTTTTAAATATTCCTTTCTCCTCCAGCCATATTTGAACTCTGCGATAACCGTAAGTATACTTATTTTCGTTTTGACATTCTTGTATTTCTTTAGCAAGAAATATATCCTTATCTTCACTGTCTTTTCTTTTCAGAAAAGCATAATATCCGCTCCGTGATACTCCAAAGAATTTACACATTTGACTAATATTGTATTTGTCTGAATGTTTAAAAATCACTTGATATTTTATTAATGGCTTCACTTCCTTTCTGTGAGCGAGAGAAAATCCTGCATTAACTCAAGTTCCATTTCTAACCGTTTAATATACCGTTCTTTGCTTGCAAGCACATATCTCATTTGCGCTAATTTGTCTAACTGTTGAATTGACGGTGGAATTTCACTGTTTTGGTTTTTTGGTCTCCCTCGTTTATGCAAAGCTTTTCCTGCAGCCAATGCTCGTTCTTTTCGATGCTCCCGTTCAAAGAATTTCTTGACTTGTTTGTATGATAATCCGATTTTCTCTCCTACTTCTCGATGCGTTAATCCTTGATTGTGCAGTTCATAAATTTTCTTTGAGTACTGCTGCACACTGCGATATTTTTTTGCCATAATTTAAGCCTCCTATGGTAGTTTTTCTAATTCTACCATAGGAGGCCCTTTTTTTCATCGTCTACTTTTTACGGACTTGTGCAACGTTGAGACAGCCCCTTTTTTGTTAAGTTTCATCCGATAGCCGTTGCACTGCGGGCTTTCGCAATCGAAAACACATCGCTTTAAGACCAGGCAATTTTAGGTTCCTTGTGATTTTGTGCACAGTCGGTTAAATACATATTAATGAGTGTTTGGTAGGGAATACCGGTTTGTTCCGCTAATGCCTTGAAATATGCAATCGTATCATTATCAATATTAATAGTGATTTGCTTTTTGAGTTTTTTTGTATATGGGTTTTTTCTCGGGTTTAGGTTTTGAATATCGTACTCTTTCCTCATTTTAACACACCTCCTATACCTTCAAAATAGACTTTGGTTTCGTTTTTAGTTGCTTTCCTTGCGGAAATCAAGCGAATGATGTTTTCGTTATCACGGTAGCAATGACTGACAATGCATATCTTTTCTGTTTTTGAAATGCCCAAAATCAAAAACCTTTCTTCCTCTAATGAATGATCCGGATCATCGAAAAGAATTGCATTTTCATCATAAAAGACCGTTTGTGCTTCTTCAAAGGATATTTTATGCTTTTTCTTGTTTAGCTCATTTTTTGCAATATCCCATTCAAATTTTAGTATATCCATAATTATATTATAATTATAAAATAATGATTTGTCAATGCATTTCAATAAAAAAGCCGACCTTGCAAAAATGCAAAACGGTTGGCTTTTTATTCATTATCATCTATTTTTTAAAGGTTTATTATTAAAATAGGAATGCTTTGTGCAGGAGGTGTTGTTGGTGGTGAGGAGTCTTTAAAGGCGGTCTTTATGCGTATGTTGTAGTATCAAGCGGATTCACTGCGGGATTTCGGCAACCGAAAACACAACTCTTTGGCTCTTTTAACAGACTTTCAACGCATCTGCTCGCTGTATTTAGAAAGGATTTGCTCGGCATTCTCTTTGGCGAAGTCGCTCAATGTATAGGAACGAATACGCTCTTTTACAATGTTCGGCACGAGAAAACCGTTGCCGGTCAACTTCACACAGCGATTGATAATGGTCTTATTGGTTACACCAAGCTGTCGGCTCAGCTCAATCGGGGTGAATTCAAAAATGCTGTTGTTTATTAAGTACAGCAAGAGCGCCTTTTCCTTTGCATTTAAGCGGGAAAAACCGGCATCCAATGCCTCACCCGTGGAAGCAGCGGATAATTCACAAGCTTTCTTTGAGTATAATTCCACCATGCGCAAAAAGTAGTTAATCCAAATTTCAGGGTGCGGCGGGTTATTTCTTCCGCTATAGTACAGTGCCGGTAAATTCATTTGAAGAGAGGCATAATATTCATCCGGGTCATAGGCAAAGTATTCTTCAAGCGAGCCGATTCCGTTGAAACCGTAGCCCATCAAATCAAGAATGTAGTCAGACATCAATCTTGCCGTGCGACCGTTTCCATCCTCAAAGGGGTGAATGGTGACTATTTGGTAGTGCACAATTGCCGCAATAATGAGCGGATGGTCCTCACTTGTGTTGACATATTCCACCAATTCATCTAAGAGCGCGGGAATATCACTGTATTCGGGTGGAATATAATCGGGGTTACCGCTTTGCGAATCGTAAACGGCAAATAAAACACCCGGCGGCATAGGTCCGCGAAGCCCGATTTTTTCTTTGGAGGCACCTTGCTCAACCGTTTTTTGGACTTCCAAAATTAGCGCTTTGGAAAACGGCGCTTTTGTTTTTAATTTTTCCTCAAGCAAATCCAGAGCAAGATAGTAATTCCTAATCTCTTGCTCGGGTTTTAAAAAATGCTTGTGTTCATCTGTTTCAATCGCTTCATTTGCCTGCGCCTCAGTGAGAGGATTTCCCTCAATTTTGTTGGAAGCAAATGAACTCTTTTTCTTTGAGTTTTTGCGCAGCCGGTTTTGGACTTTGCGCGGCAACTTGGTTGTTCGCAGCGCAAAGCGGTTTTCATCGATTGCACTGATTCTTTTTAATATTTCATTTGTTAAAGTGACTTTAATCATATGTTTGTTCCTTTGTTTGATGGTAACTATATTATAGCATACCGGCATTTATTATTCCACTATT
>ONWY01000192.1 GCA_900321665.1 uncultured Eubacteriales bacterium | reverse complement strand
GACCGCTACGGTTTCCAGATAGATTTAAACAAAAAAATCTATGAAATGAGCGTTTCCGAAAAGCAGACGGTGGAGATTATCAAGGTGCTCTACAGAGGTGCCGATATCCTCATTTTGGATGAACCGACCGCAGTCTTGACCCCGCAAGAAACCCAAAAGCTGTTTGTGGTGCTGCGCAATATGAGAGCGGATAATAAGACGGTCATTATCATTACCCATAAGCTCCACGAGGTGCTGGCGATTTCCGACAGAGTCACTATTCTGCGCAAGGGCAGGTATGTCGACACGGTCAAGACCTCCGAGGCGACCGAGCAATCCCTGACCGAGGGCATGGTCGGCGAAAAGGTTTCGCTCAACATCGAGCGCAAGGACCCCGAAAACGCGCAGGAGCGCTTGGTGATTAATAACTTGAATATCACCTCTTACGATGGCAAAAAGCTGCTCAACAATATCTCCTTTACCGCATACGGCGGCGAAATTTTGGGCATTGCCGGTATTTCCGGCTCCGGGCAAAAGGAGCTGCTTGAATCGGTGGCCGGCTTACAGCGCGCCGATAAAGGCTCGAGTATCATTTACTTTGACAGCGAGGGCAAGGAAGTGCAGCTGGTCGGCAAAACACCCAAGGCAATCCGCAACCTCGGCATTGCGCTTTCCTTTGTGCCGGAGGACAGGCTCGGTATGGGGCTTGTCGGCAACATGGATATTATTGATAATATGATGCTGCGCTCCTACAAAAAGGGCAAGACCGAGTTTCTTGACAGAAAGCAACCGAAGGCACTCGCTGAGGAGATTATCGACGAGCTTGAGGTGGTAACCCCCTCTGTGACCACACCGGTCAGGCGGCTCTCGGGCGGTAATGTGCAGAAGGTACTTGTCGGCAGAGAGATTTCGCTCAACCCGCGCGTGTTGATGGTGGCATACCCGGTAAGAGGGCTTGATATTAACTCCTCTTATATGATATATAACTTGCTTTCCAAGCAAAAAGAGAAAGGCGTTTCCGTCATCTTTGTCGGCGAGGATTTGGATGTCCTGATTGAGCTTTGCGACAGGATTATGGTCATTAACTCCGGCTCCATTACCGGCATTGTTGACGGTAAGGAAGCGAAAAAGGAAGAATTAGGTCTGCTGATGACCAAGAGCACCGATGAGGAGGTGGCTGAGGATGCATAAAGAAAAGAAGCAAAGAGAACCGCTTTTCCACATTGCCAAAAGGTCGGCACTCCCGTGGTATAAGTCTTGGGGGATTCGCGGCATCGCGATTTTGGCAGCGCTGATTTTTGCGGGCTTGGTGGCGATGGCGCTGACCGGTGAAAACCCGCTGCAGATTTATGCCACGATGATTAAGGGCAACTTCTCCTCGGAAAGAAGAATTTGGATGCTCTTGCAAAGCATTGCAATGCTCCTGTGTGTTTCGCTTGCCGTCACCCCGGCGTTTAAAATGCGCTTTTGGAATATCGGTGCCGAAGGGCAGGTGCTGATGGGCGGTCTTGCCACGGCAGCATGCATGATTATGTTCGGCAACAAGATGCCCAATTGGCTGCTCATCATTGTGATGATTGTCAGCAGTATGCTGGCAGGCGCACTTTGGGCGCTCATTCCCGCGATTTTTAAAGCAAAATTTAATACCAATGAAACCCTCTTTACGCTGATGATGAACTATGTCGGCATTCAGCTCGTTTCCTACTTTGTCATTTTGTGGGAAAACCCGAAGGGCTCCGGCCACATCGGCATTATCAACCAATCCACCCAAGCCGGTTGGTTACCGACCATCGGCTCTCAAAAATACCTGCTGAATATTCTCATTGTGCTCGCTATCACGGTGTTTATGTACATTTATTTGAAGTATTCCAAGCACGGCTACGAGCTTGCGGTTGTCGGCGAGAGCGAGAATACGGCGCGCTACATCGGTGTCAATGTCAACAAGGTCATCATCCGCACCATGCTCCTTTCCGGTGCGCTGTGCGGCGTGGCAGGCTTGCTGCTGGTTGGCGGTACCGACCACACCATTGCCACCACCACCGCAGGCGGGCGCGGCTTTACCGCCATCATGGTTTCGTGGCTTGCGAAATTTAACCCGATTTATATGATAGCGACCTCCTTCCTCTTGGCGTTCTTCGAGAGGGGAGCGAGCGAGATTTCCACTATCTTTAATTTAGACCAATCGTTCTCGGATATCATCTCCGGTATCATCCTGTTCTTCATTATCGGTTCGGAATTCTTTATCAATTATGAGATTAAGTTCACAAAGCGTCAAAAGGAGGTAAAGTAATATGATTTCATCTACCGTAGTTGTTACTTTTCTCCAAAGAGCCGTCATGCAGGGTATTCCGCTTCTTTACGGCTCAACCGGTGAAATTTTAACGGAAAAATCAGGCAACCTGAACCTGGGTATCCCCGGTATTATGTACATGGGCGGTATCGGCGGCGTTATCGGTGCCTTCCTTTATGAAAATTCACTGCCGGATAAATCGGCTGCCAACGGCTTTTTGGCAATCGCCATCCCGCTGCTTTGCACGATACTCTTTTCGCTGCTCGCGGGCTTTATCTACTCGTTCTTAACCGTCACCCTCAGGGCGAACCAAAATGTGACCGGTCTTGCGCTGACCACCTTCGGTGTCGGCTTCGGTAACTTCTTTGGCGCTTCTTTGGTGAAGCTGACAAAGGCTGATGTGCCCTCGGTTGCACTGAGCACCACCTCCGCCTTCTTCTCCAAAAAGCTGCCCTTTGCCGATAACCTCGGCTGGTTCGGCAAGGTATTCCTTTCCTACGGCTTCCTGGCTTATGCGGCGATTATCATTGCGATTATTGTTGCCGTGTTTTTGAAAAAGACCAGAGCGGGCTTGCAGCTCAGAGCGGTGGGCGAGAACCCTGCCACGGCGGATGCTGCCGGCATTAATGTAAACAAGTACAAATACATGGCAACCTGCATCGGCTCGGTCATTGCAGGGCTTGGCGGTCTTTACTATGTAATGGATTATGCCAACGGTGTTTGGTCAAACGAAGGCTTCGGCGATAGAGGCTGGCTTGCCATTGCGCTGGTTATCTTTGCGGTATGGCGTCCGAACCTCGGCATCTTCGGCTCGATTGCATTTGGCGGATTGTATATCATCTACCTCTTTATTCCCGGCACAACGCTGCGCTCGCAAGAGTTGTTTAAGATGTTGCCGTATGTCGTCACCATCATCGTGCTGATTATTGTCAGCGCCAGAAAGAAGAAGGAAAATCTTCCGCCGGCATCTCTCGGTCTTTCGTACTTTAGAGAAGATAGGTAAAAAAAGCCCTTAGGGGCTTTTTTTACTAAATTCTAATTTAGCGCACGAAGTGCGCTAAATCAAACCTTTTAACGGCTCCCCTTGTCAGGGGAGCTGGCACGCAATGCGTGACTGAGGGGTAGTCA
>ONWY01000190.1 GCA_900321665.1 uncultured Eubacteriales bacterium | reverse complement strand
AACGGCGGTTGTGTCGGCGGTGTGCTCTGTGTAGAGAACCCCTACATAGCAAAGGCGCGCATTCAGCGCTTGAATAAATTTTTACCCGCTTCTCAAAATCACTACGAGCACTCCATGAACCAAATGATTAATTGGACTCAAGAGTTGGAATACACCCCGGTGATGAAGCTTTCCGAGGATTTGGAGCAGGCGGTGAATATGATGAGCGAGATTGAGCAGCTGCGCACGCGCTTGCCGGGCATTGACTGCGGCTCGTGCGGCTCGCCTACCTGCAAGGCCTTTGCAGAGGATGTTGTCAGGGGCAAGGTAAATGAGAGCGAGTGTATCTTTATTTTGAAAGATAAGGTAAAAAAGGCGGCTCAAGCACTTTCACAATTAGGAGCAGAGGATGACAGTTAATGAATTGGCGGCACAACTGAATTTAAAACCCTTGGCAGGCACGAAGGGCGACCACAATGAAATCTTGACCTGTTACTCCGGCGATTTACTCAGCTGGGTCATGGGCAGAGCAAAAGAGGGCAGCGTGTGGTTGACCGTGATGGGCAATATCAATGCCGTGGCGGTTGCAACGCTTGCGGATTGCGCCTGCATCGTGCTTACCGAAAATGCCCCGCTTGATGAAGATGCGCGGCAGCGGGCGGATATGCAAAATGTGCCGATTTATTCCACGGAATTAAATGCCTATGAAATGTCGGTGAAAATCGCCGGGCTGTTGCAAAAATGAAGTATTATTATGATTTTCATTTGCACTCCTGCCTTTCACCCTGCGGCGATGAGGATATGACCCCGAACAACTTAGTCAATATGGCAAAGCTGCTGGGGCTCGATGTCATCGCGCTGACCGACCACAACACCTGCGAGAATTGCCCCGCGGCGGTGGAGGTCGGCAAGCGGGTCGGCATTTGCGTTGTGCCCGGCATGGAGCTGAGCACGAGCGAGGACATTCACATGGTGTGCCTGTTTCCCGATGTGGAAAAAGCGCTGCGCTTTTCCGCCTATGTAAGAGAGCACACAAGCGGTATCGCCAACCGCCCCGAGATTTACGGCAGGCAGTTAAAAATGAACAGTGAGGATGCCGTTATCGGCGAGGAAAGCGATTTGCTGATTATGGCAAGCAATATCAGTGTGGAGCAGGCATATGACATTGTCAGAGAGCACGGCGGCTTTGTTTACCCCGCGCATATTGACAGAGACTCCTACTCCATCACAGCGGTTTTGGGTGATGTCACCCCCGAGTGCAACCACGGCTTTGCCGGCATCAGCTATGATGCGGATGTCAAGCAGCTGCAAGCGCTCTATTCCATAGAGGGCACGCAGCTGATGCAGTCTTCCGATGCCCACTACTTGGAAAACATGAAGGAGGCGACCAACACCATTGAGCTGCCGGAGCTTTCGGCGCAGGCGGTGGTGGACTACTTCAAAAGCCGGGCGAAATAAGCGTTTTTCACTTCGCGCCGCAGCGGCGCAAAATCAATTCGTATTGAAATTTAAATTTTTTGAATACAATCTTTAATCACCGATTTTAGAGAGTACAAAACAAGTTTTAAATTTTTAGTAAATAATATTTAAATTTGTGCGGTTATCCGCACGGGGAGGAAAGAAAAAATGATAAAAAAAATCAGCAACAACCCCTTTAAGGGAACCCCTGAACAAGAGGCAGAGCTGAAAAAGGTTATCGAGGCAAATCTGGGCGACCCCGGAGCTGTGATGCCGGTGCTGCAGCAAGCACAGGATATCTACGGCTACCTGCCCATCGAAGTGCAAAAAATTGTTGCAGACGGCCTCGGCATGCCGCTCGAAGAGGTTTACGGCGTGGCAACCTTCTACAGCCAATTCTCCTTGTCACCGAAGGGTGAGTACGACATCAGTGTTTGCTTAGGCACAGCTTGCTATGTTAAAGGCGCTCAAAAGATTCTTGACAGCCTTTCCGAACAGCTCGGTATCGGAGCAGATGAATGTACTGCAGACGGTAAGTTTTCACTTTCTGCTTGCCGTTGCATCGGCGCTTGCGGCCTTGCCCCCGTTATGACCATTAACGATGAGGTTTACGGCAGATTGGAAACAAGCGATGTTGAGGGTATTCTCAAGCAGTATAAATAAGGGAGAACTATGAGAGAGCTTTCATTAAACATTATGGATATTGCGCAAAACTCCGTCAGAGCAGAGGCGAGCGAAATCACCATCCGCTCTATCGAAGATACCGGCGCAAAAACGCTTACCTTAGAGGTGGAGGACAACGGAAAGGGCATGACCGAGGAGCAGATTGCTTCGGTGACCGACCCGTTTTTTACCACCAGAACGACCAGAAAGGTCGGCTTGGGTGTGCCGCTGTTTAAAATGGCGGCGGAGCAGACAGGAGGCAGCTTCAGCATCACCTCCACTCTCGGCAAGGGCACCCTGACCGCCGCAACCTTTCAAACCGACAGCGTGGATATGACCCCGCTGGGTGATATCAACGCTACGGTGAGCTTGTTGATAAACTCCAACCCGGATATGGATATTGTGTTTATCAGAAGTGTGGATGATAAAAGCTTTACTCTCGATACAAAGCAAATGCGGGAAATGCTCGGCGATGTGCCGCTCAATAATCCCGATGTCGCTTTGTGGATTAACTCCTTTTTGGAAGAAAACGAAAAAGAATTATTTGGAGGTATAGACCAATGAAATCATTAGCTGAGCTTCAGGCTATCAGAGATAAAGCAAGAACACAGCTCAACATCAGAAACGAAAATGATGATAACATCCGTGTTCTTGTCGGCATGGCTACCTGCGGTATTGCGGCAGGCGCGCGCCCGGTTCTCACCGCATTTGTGGATGAATGTGCCAAAAGAGGACTTGAGAATGTAACCGTGACCCAAACAGGCTGCATCGGCATTTGCCAATACGAGCCCGTTGTCGAGGTTATCGTTCCCGGTGAGGAAAAGGTTACTTATGTAAAAATGGATGCCGAAAAGGCAAAGAAAGTGGTCAATGACCACTTGGTAAACAGAAATGTTGTTACCGAGTACACCATCGGTAAATACAGTGAATAAGGAGGAAAATCAATGTATCGTTCAACAGTTTTAGTCTGCGGCGGAACAGGTTGTACCTCCTCTCACTCAGACAAAATTATTGAAAAGCTCAACGAAGAGCTCAAAGCCAAGGACCTTGAAAAGGAAGTCAATGTTATCCGCACAGGTTGCTTCGGTCTTTGCGCATTAGGCCCGATTATGGTTGTCTACCCCGAGGGCTCCTTCTACAGCATGGTAAAGGTGGAGGATATCCCCGAAATCGTAGAAGAGCACCTTTTGAAGGGTAGAATTGTTACCCGCCTGCTCTACCAGGAGACCGTGCAGGAGGATACCATCAAATCCTTGAAGGACACCCAATTCTATGCAAAGCAAAAGAGAGTTGCGCTGCGCAACTGCGGTGTGATCGATC
>ONWY01000278.1 GCA_900321665.1 uncultured Eubacteriales bacterium | reverse complement strand
GCAAACACAAACACCCGCCGCAATGGGAACAACAATGGTCCAGCTTAACAAAACAGCGGCAACGGCTAAAATCGTACTGACAATCATAAACTTTAACACTTGGCGAATGTGAAATTTCACAAAAGCGGAATCCTTTGCCACTAAAGCGGCAATAATGATGCCGATAATGCCAAACAGGTAAACGGACACAGCATAAAGCTTATTCTGCGCGATATCTTCGGCATCAAATTCTGCCGTGTGGTCATCCGGGTCGGCAGGAGCTGCGTACTGCGGGGCAGCATAGGCGGCATTTGCCTGTGCGCCGTAAGCCGCGCCATACGGTGCATTATTCTCATATTGCGCCTGAGGCTGCGGTTGGTTATAAACCGGTGCCTGCGCCTCGGGTGCAGGTGCTTCCGGTGCCGGTTGCGCAGCTGCCTGTGCTACAGGTGCATCGACCAACTCAGTACCGCACTGCAAGCAAAATTTCATTGTATCATCATAATTTTCTTGACAATTGGGACAAATTTTCATCATCCATACCTCCATCTGACCTCTCGGTCTTATTAATGCTATCATACCACCTTAGCAGTATAATTTCAACATTTTATTACAATTTATATGCTCAATTCGCTTTTAATATTATCTTCATATTTTTCCAAAATCGGTTCTATCACATTTTTGTTAAATTCGACCGTTTGCGAGGGTGCCCTGCCGACATATAAGGCGGGGTTGAGCTGCTCTTTGATTTCCTCCATGCTCAGCGCAAACGCATCGTTTTGCGCGATGGCTTCAATCAGGTTATTGCTCTTGCCCTCCATCTTCACGCGCCTGGTCGCCTCGTGGCTCAGCTCGCGGATAATTTCGTGCAGCTGTTGGCGATTTCCGCCGCGCTTGACACACTCCATCAGGATATTCTCTGTCGCCATATACGGCAGCTTCTCCATCACGCGGCGCTCAATGACCTTTTCATAAACAACCATATCCTCGGTAACATTCATATAGATATTTAAAATGGCATCGACTGCCAAAAACGCTTCGGAAACGGAAATGCGCTTGTTGGCGGAATCATCCAGCGTGCGTTCAAACCACTGGGTGGAGGCGGTAAATGCCGGGTTGAGCGAATCGCACATCACATACCTTGCCAGGGCGCAGATACGCTCGCTGCGCATCGGGTTGCGCTTGTAGGGCATGGCGGATGAACCGATTTGCTTGTTGCCGAAGGGCTCCTCCATCTCCTCAAAGGATTGCAAAATGCGCATATCGTTGGCAAACTTACAGGCGCTTTGCGCAATGCCGGAGAGCGCGCCGAGCATGTAGGCATCGACCTTTCTGGAGTAGGTCTGCCCGCTCACTTCCACGCAGCCTTCAAAGCCGAGGTCGGCGGCAATCAGCTGCTCCATTTGCTTGATTTTTTCCTCATCGCCTTCAAACAGCTCCATAAACGAAGCCTGTGTGCCGGTGGTGCCCTTAGAGCCCAACAGGCGCAGCTTCGAGAGGCGAAACTCCAGCTCCTCCATATCCTGTGCGAGCTCATACATCCACAGCGTAGCACGCTTGCCGACCGTAGTCAACTGCGCGGGCTGCAGGTGGGTATAGCCGAGGCACGGCAAATCCTTATAGCGCAGCGAAAAAGCGGAGAGATTTTTGAGCACCTGTGCGCACTTTTTCAGCACCAGCTCCGCCGCCTGCCGCATAATCACCACATCGGTATTATCGCCGACATAGCAGGAGGTGGCGCCCAGGTGAATAATCGGCTCCGCGAGGGGGCACTGCTTGCTATAGGCATAAATATGGCTCATCACATCGTGGCGCACCTCGCGCTCGCGCGCTTCGGCGACCTCGTAATTTATCTCATCCTTAAACTGCTCGAGCTGCGCAATCTGCGCATCGCTGATATTAAGACCGAGCGCCTGCTCCGCTTTTGCAAGCGCAATCCAAAGGCGCCTCCAGGTTTTAAACTTGAATTCCTCCGAAAACAGGTATTGCATCTGCTCGCTGGCATACCTGGTAGAAAGAGGGCTGACATACTTATTCTTTTCCATAATACCTCCAAAGGTGAAAAGTGAATTGGTTTACTGTATTATTTTACTATATTTATAAGGGAAAGACAATATTAAATTCTAATTTAGCGCACACTTCTTGCGCTAAATTAGCAACCTTTTAACGGCTCCCCTTGTGAGGGGAGCTGTCTTGCGTTAGCAAGACTGAGGGGTAGTCAAATCCCCACAAACTCAGTAAA
>ONWY01000189.1 GCA_900321665.1 uncultured Eubacteriales bacterium | reverse complement strand
TTTGGTGCAACACTGCGCACCCACACTCGCTTCAATCAAAACGGCAAATCTTTTTTCATGTGCTTATGAAAGCGACAGTAACCTTGCGTACTCTGTCGGGGTTTGGAATAAAGTTTTCAAGAATAAAGGCGTTGAATTAATTGTTTTAAAAAAACAAAATCATAAGGCGTTAATTTATGTTTGCAGAAAAAGCCGGCTAAGCGCCGGCCTTGCGAAGGACGGCGTGAAAGAATTTCTCGCCGGTTACGGATACAGCGGCGTGGATGCGGATGAGGCAATTCGTACATTAAAAGGGCGGTTGCATTCTATGAGTGAATTCCCGCACGAAATCGGCATTTTTCTCAATTACCCTTTAGGCGATGTAAAGGGCTTTATTGAAAACGCCGGCACAAACTGTAAGTGCACCGGCTGTTGGAAAGTGTATTGCAACGAATGTGAAGCGGTGAAACTATTTGCCAGGTTTAAAAAGTGTACAGAAGTTTATTCACGCTTGTATTTGAGCGGCAAAAGAGATATTATGCAATTAACGGTAAAATCGGCAGTGTGACCTGCCGATTTTATTTATTCGAGAGGGGATGGTCTCTGTGCCATCCCTGTTTCTTTCATTTGTTGTGTGTGAATAAAAGAAATTCATGCGTTGTTCTTTTTTACATTTGCGGGTACGGTGCGCAATTCTCGTGCGGTGGTAACGAATATTATTTAATCAGTTCCATTGTAGAGGCGCAAAGTTTTGTTAGTATTTCGTTTAATTCATCGTTTGGAATATCTTTGTTTCTGTTATTCCATTGCACATAGGTTGCAAGAATGCCGCTGACAACAAATTCAGCGAGGTAATCATTAGAAACAGAATTTGTGGCGGTTTGGTTGACCCATTCCAATAAAGTATTTTTTAATATTTGCTTCACTTTTATATACAAAGTGGAATGTGCCGTGTTTGACATAAAATACGCAATCACTTCATCATGCCCCCTTGCCACGAGATCTACTTGTTTAAAAAATGCATAAAGGTCATGAGAATTGAGCTTATGGGCATCTTTTACAACAGAAGAGAGGATTTCGTTAAGCTTTGTTATCAAATCATTATCAATATCTTCTTTTGCTTCATAAATAGAATTGTAGTGAAGGTAAAAAGTTTTTCGACTGATGTCGGCAAGTTCGGTTAATTCCGTTACGGAGATATGGTTGATTGATTTTTCTTTGAGTAACTCAATTAAAGTCTTTTTTATGTTATTCTTTGTTTTTTTTATGCGGCGGTCTTCAGACATAATTCACAATAAGCCTTTCTTTGCGTAATAATGCACAATTTGTCGAAATTTGGAAATTGACCAAATAAATTCACACTTGTATTATAATATACAGATGAGAATTAGTCAAACAGGTAACAAATATATTTTTTTTACAAACAAAAGGGAGAATAGCCAATGGAAAAAATTGCAAATAAGAAAAAACATGCCTTTTCTATTAAAGTGATTACTGCAATATGCGGTTCTTTTTTGTGCGGTGTGATATTCTTAAAAGCACCTTTATGGGGCACGGCGGCACTGATTTCATTTGCCACCGCTCTTGCGGGTTTTGAAATGACGGTTGCCTCACAACTTGTCAGCAATAGATTTTTGCAGGTTGTCGGTATATTCTTTTCTGCTGCTATCCCGTGGCTGGTCTATCTTGATTTAAGCAAGACAATATGGATGTTAATATTGTTTTTGTTTGTATTGATTTGCTTTGGTTATTGTGTATTTTTTCAACACTCCGTTTCTATTGGTGAGGTGCTTGCCTGTGCGTTTGCCGCATTCGTTTTCCCGATGATTTTGTCGCTGTTTGTTGTTATTAATACGGGAGAAAACGGCAGAAAACTTGTACTGTTGCCTTTGGTGATTGCATGGATGTGCGATGCCTTTTCTCAAATCGTCGGTATGAAGTTGGGAAAACACAAGTTGATTGAAACCATTAGTCCGAATAAAACAGTGGAGGGTTTTATCGGCGGCATTGCAGGTAGTGTTTTAGGCGTTGTAATATATGCATTGATTTTACAATTGATGCAGGTGAGCGTCAATTGGTTTGTGCTTGTGCTTGTTGGTGTTTTGGGCGCATTTTTGGCAGTCGTTGGCGATTTATCCCTTTCATACATCAAAAGAAAGTGTGGCATTAAGGATTTCGGTAGGCTGATTCCCGAACACGGCGGTGTGCTTGACCGCTTTGACAGTGTGATGTTTGTTTTGCCTTTGTGCATAGCAATGAGTCAATATATTATAAAATGATATTTCGTTTTACAAGTGTTATATTTATGCTTTTTTGTATTTAGTTTTATTGGGCTTTTACAGCCACATCCGAGTGATTTGTCGGTTGACTAAAAAAATTTATTGTGTTATTCTAATACAAATCGTTCTTTAGCGGGTTTAGGAGGAAGCCTTATGCATGAATCGGGTGAAATGTATCTGGAAACAGTCTATGTCTTATCACAAAAAAAAGCCGCGGTGCGCTCGGTAGATGTTGCCGTGGAAATGGGCTTTTCAAAGCCGAGTGTGAGCAGGGGAATCGGCTTGCTCAAAAAAGGTGAATTCATTACAGTGGATGATAACGGTTACATTACGCTGACAAAAACCGGTCTTGCATACGCAAAAAAAATTTACGAAAGGCACACGGTTTTAACAGCACTTCTGGTGCGATTCGGTGTGGATGAGAAAACCGCTGCTGAGGATGCCTGCAGAATTGAACATGTTATTTCCGATGCATCCATGGATGCCATCAAAAAACAAATGAATTAATAAAAAGAAACTACTTACCGAAAAACCGAAAGTCGGTTTACCGTATCGGAACACAAAAATATTTATACTTTCTTATTGATTTATAGCCTCGAATGCTCTATAATAGATAAGTACAGGGCGGCTGTACAGCGAATGTACAGCCGCTGTTCTTTTTTTAATGCAAAATGGGGTGAATAGCAGCAATCTTGCACTTTGCATTAAAATCGGGTAAGGGCAGAGCCCTTCCGTAATTCTAAATTCAAAATTCTTAATTCATAATTAATAAAAAGGGGGAAAGAAAGATGTTTAAAATCGGTTTTGACAATGACAAGTATTTGCAAATGCAGTCTGAGAGAATCAGAGAGCGTATTTCCGAGTTTGGGGGCAAGCTTTATTTGGAGTTTGGCGGAAAGCTGTTTGATGATTATCATGCATCGCGCGTGCTGCCGGGGTTCCACCCGGACAGTAAGCTGCAAATGCTCCTGCAGCTCAAGGAAGAGGCGGAAATCGTGGTCGTTATCAGCGCGGAGGATATTGAAAAAGCCAAACTGCGCGCAGATTTGGGCATCACTTATGATATTGATGTAATTCGCCTGATAGATGAGTTTACCTCTCGCGGGCTGTTAGTCGGCAGCGTGGTGTTGACTCGCTATTCCGCATCACCGAGAGTGCTTGCGTTTGAAGACAAGCTGCACGCTTTGGGCT
>ONWY01000187.1 GCA_900321665.1 uncultured Eubacteriales bacterium | reverse complement strand
TTTCATAAGAGCGATTTGTCGATATTTCACTTGCAAGGAACAGATATGGAGAAAATCAAACTTTTAGCGGTGGTCGGCCCCACCGCGAGTGGGAAAACCGCGCTTGCCGTGGCGCTTGCGCAGGCATACGGCGGCGAGGTCATTTCGTGCGACAGCATGCAGATTTATAAGCATATGTCGATTGCGACCGCCAAACCCACCGCCGCGGAGATGCAGGGTGTGCGGCACCATTTGATTGATTTTTTGGAGCCGAGCGAAAGCTTCTCGGTGGCAGAGTATGTGGCGCTTGCCACGCAGGCGGCGGCAGAGATTACCGCGCGCGGGAAGCTGCCGGTCTTGTGCGGCGGCACGGGCTTATATTACTCGAGCTTTGTTGACGGTGTGCGGTTTTCCGAGGCGGGGAGTGACCCCGACTATCGCCGCCGATTAGAGGCACGCGCGCAGTGCGAGGGTGCGCAGGCGCTCTTGGAGGAGCTGCGGGCATTTGACCCGCAGGCGGCAGCAGCGCTGCACCCGCACAACCTCAAGCGCATTATCCGCGCGATGGAGCACTACCACTTGACAGGGGAGACCATCACCGCGCAAAACGAGCGCAGCCGCAGCGAGCCCTCGGCATATGATGTGTTGAGCTTTGGCATCGCCTTTCGCGACAGGCAGCAGCTTTACGCGCGCATCAACCGCCGTGTCGATGAAATGCTCGCGCAGGGGCTTGTGGAGGAAGCGCGGCAGTATTATGCCTTAGGGCAGCTCGGCACCGCCTCCGCCGCCATCGGCTATAAGGAATTAAAGCCGTATTTAGAGGGCGAAATGCCCCTTGAAGAAGCGGTCGAGAATTTAAAAAAGGAGACCAGGCACTATGCCAAGCGGCAAATTACCTGGTTTAAGAGAGATGAGAGGATTCACCGGCTCTATGCCGATGAGCCGCTCGCCACGCCGCTGCTTGAGCAGGCGCGGGAAGTAATTGAAAAAGAGAGCTTTTTGGTATGAAAAAAGGTGTGAAAACAAAGTATATCGGCGCACTCATCATTGTTCTGGTGCTGTTTTATATCGGTTTCCAGGTGTTCCAAATCACCTATAACCCCATCCGCACCATGACCGCCGGGATGGAAACGGTGTATGACAGCATTACCGAGGATGCCGTTTTTATTCGCGATGAGGATATCATCCTCGCGCCCAAAAGCGGCACGATGGTTTACGATGTGAAGGACGGTACCCGCGTGGAAAAGGGCGGCGTGATAGCCACGGTCTTTTCCTCGGATTCCGAGGCAAATTCCTACTCGCAGCTGGCTGAGATTGAAAAGCAAATTTCCTATTACGAGAATATTATCCTGCAAACCACCTCCGGCAATTCCAGCCTTGAGGTGATTGATACCAATATCGAAAACAACATCAATGCGTACATCCGCACCCTGTGCTCCGGGCAGCTCGAGAGCGTGGGAGAGCGTAGCACGCAGGTGGTAGACAGCATCAATAACCGCAAAATCACCATCGGCGAAAATATTGATGTAAACTCTATGCTAAACGAGCTGTATGCCCGGCGCAAAAATCTGCAAAGCAATATTACCAAGATGGACAGCGTCGTTTCCGAGGAAGCGGGCTATTTTGTCAGCAGTGTGGACGGCTCCGAGGGCATTGCCGATTATGAAAAGGCAGGCGAGCTTTCCGTTTCCAACATCAACAGCATTTTGAAAAACGGCAAGAGCAAGGAGGCAAAAAACGCGGTCGGCAAGGTGGTTAAAAGCTTCGATTGGTATGTCGCGTGCAATGTTGCCAGAAAAGAGATTAGCGATTTAAAGGTCGGCGTGCAGGTCAATGTCAATTTTCCGCAATCCGATGTGGGCGAGCTGGCGGCGCGCGTGGAGGCGATTAATGCCGATGCGGAGAATGCCGACAAGGTCGCGCTGATTTTAAAGCTTGTGAATATGGATGAAAGCATTGCCAAAATTCGCTCGGGCAAGGTGGAAATTCGCTTTAATAAATACGAAGGCATCAAAATACCCAATGAGGCGCTCAGAGCCGTCACCACCAAGGATGCCGAGACAGGCGAGGAGCATACGGTGAAGTGTGTTTACGTGCTCTCGGGCAATGTCGTAAAGTTAAAATTTGTCAACATCATCTACACCGGCGAGGACTTTGTGATTGCCAAATCCAACACGACACAAACAGGCTATGTGCGCCTGTATGATAGAATCAT
Source organism: uncultured Eubacteriales bacterium (assembly GCA_900321665.1). Taxonomy (GTDB): domain Bacteria; phylum Bacillota; class Clostridia; order Oscillospirales; family Acutalibacteraceae; genus RUG714. The sequence continues at coordinate 1,295 of ONWY01000187.1, read as the reverse complement.
CACCAAGGGAGAAGATTTAAGCGATGGAAAAGTGGTTAAGTTTAGACAAGCGGATTGAGACCGTGAAAGAAAATTGTAAGATTATCCGCGAGGATATTGAAAAAGCCGCGTGCGAGAGCGGCAGAAGCGCGGCGGATGTGCGCTTTATGGCGGTGACAAAGACCGTTGAGCCGGTCTTAATCAATGCCGCGCTGGAGGAAGGGATTGATTTAATCGGCGAAAACCGCGTGCAGGAATACCTCGGCAAAGCGCCCGAGCTGCACCTCGAGGGTGTGGAGAAGCACTTAATCGGGCACCTGCAAAAAAACAAGGTGCGCCAGATTGTCGGCAAGGTCGATATGATTGAGTCGGTCGACAGCGTCGCCCTGGCGGCGGAGATTGCCAAGCGCAGTGCGCTTGCGGGCATTACCACCCCGGTGCTGCTCGAGGTCAACATCGGCAGTGAAGCCTCCAAATTCGGCTTTCCCGCCGACAGGCTCGAGGAAGCGCTCGCCGCGATTGCCGAAATGGAAAGCATTGAAGTGCGCGGATTGATGTGTATTCCGCCCATGAGCGAAAAAAAAGAAGAAAATCGACAATTTTTTTCACAAATGCATCAATTATACATTGACTTTAGCTCTAAAATATTTAATAATATAAATATGAATGTTCTCTCCATGGGTATGAGCGCCGATTATCGCGAGGCGATATTGGAAGGCTCCACTTTAGTCAGAGTCGGTTCGGCGCTGTTCGGCGAAAGAATCTATCGTTAAAAACGAAATAACAGTTCAAAATTGATCTAAAAAACGGAGGTATCAAATGAGCTTTATTGATAAGATAAAAGACCTTGTAAATGTTCCTGATGATGATTATGATGAGGAAGAGTATATCTAGGAGGAATACGAGCAGGCGCCCGTAAAGAAACCGCGCCGCGAGAAGCCCTCGTTCAGTACAGCACCCGAGCGCGAGAAAAAGAGCTCTGCCTCGGATTACAGCCGCTTTAGCGAGAGCTATGCCGAGCCGAGCCGCCCGGCAAGAGCCGAGAGCGAAAAAAATGATAAGCAAAATAAGGTTGTCAATATTCACACCACCACCCAAGTGCAGGTTGTGCTCGCGCACCCCGAAAAGTTCGAGGGCGTGACCAAGATTGCCGACCATTTAAATAACAAAAGAACCGTTGTGCTCAACCTTGAGGCAACCCAGCGCGATACCGCCAGGAGAATTGTTGACTTTTTGTACGGTGCGGCTTATGCCAACGGCGGCGAAATTCGCAGAGTGGCAGCGAGCACCTTTATCATCATTCCGCACAATGTCAA
>ONWY01000186.1 GCA_900321665.1 uncultured Eubacteriales bacterium | reverse complement strand
TCAAAGCGGTTATCAAGGATATTTTGGATTAAAAGTTGGAAAATCGGCTGCCTTAGGGAAGCCGATTTTTTTGCGTTTGCCCCATTACATGGTTTGTCAGTCGTGGCTCGGTGAGAGCAAAAACACAATCACAAAGGTTGTTGATTTTTCGGCAGAGTAAAAAAAGAAAATATTGCGCGCGGGCGCGATATTATGTATAATAAAAATGGATGATTAGGTTTTATCAACGGCTTTTAGGTGGTGAGAAGATGAAGCGAAAGCGCTTGTCGGCTTTTCTTTTAATACTATCCCTTTTGGCAGGCATAGCAGCACTGCCGGCGGCGGCTTATGCCGAGAGCAGCTATGCGATAGACAGCTTTGCGCAAAAATTAGATGCGCTTAACGAACAGGCGCAAGAGAACGAGATGAACACCGAGGAGATGATTCGCGCGCGTATCATCTTAAAATCCTCTGCACCGGTAGAGCTGTTTGGCGATGCCGCTTATATCCGCGGTTACAGAGATTTATATGTATTCCAATACCCCTCGCATGCGCAGGCGCAGGCGGCGCTCGAGCACTACGGAAAGCAGGCAGGCATCGAGTGGGTACAGTTTGAGAAAAAGTTTGAAGCAAGCGGCAGCTGCACGCGCGCGGTCGGCGCGACGGAAGCGCTGCAATACATGGAGCAGCAGTCGGTGAAAACAGCGGCAGTGAAGGTCGCAGTGATTGACACCGGTATTGATACAAAAAGCGCGCTGTTCCAAAACGCGGGCGGCAGGCTGGCAGATGCCGGCTACAACACCGCAAACACCGGCAGACCGAATACTGCCCACGATGATAACGGCCACGGAACGAATGTGTGCGAAATCATTTATGCCAATACGCCCGAGAGCGTTACTATCAGCGCATACAAGGCACTCAATGCCGCGGGCGAGGGCGAGGATATCGGGGTTGCGATGTGCGTTGACAAAGCGGTTGAGGATGGTAATGATGTGATTAACCTTTCCCTCGGTAGTGAAGGTGAAACCGACCCCTGCTTGAAGGAAGCACTGCAAAGAGCGTTTGATGCCGGGGTAACGGTAATTGTTGCCGCCGGCAATGAAGGGGTCGATGTGGCGGGCTGCACACCGGCATGTGAAGAACAGGCGCTGTGCGTTGCCGCTATCGATCGCAACGGAAATCCCTGCTCTTTTTCCAACTTCGGGGAAGGGGTGGATTTTACCGCCTTAGGAGATGATATCACTACCACATATTCCTTGGCAAAGCATGAAGAAATGGATGCGCTCATCGGGTGGGAGAGCGAATATGAATGCTGCTCGGGCACTTCCTTCTCCGCACCCTTTGTGGCAGCAAGCGCCGCAGCGGTCAAAGCGGTGCATCCCACATATCGCTCAGCCGAGATAGAACAGGCGCTGAGGGAGTCCGCATTCAGCTGCGAGCAGCTGTATTGCACAGACAGAGTGCACCCGCTGCAGGGCGAGCGGTTTGAAGAATTGGTGCGCGGCAATAACGATTATCGCACCTTTACCCAATACCTGTATCCGGCGGAAAACCCGGCGCTGTACTATGGTTACGGTATGCCTGAAACCGGTTATGCCATCGGGATGGAGCGCTGTGAAGCAGTTTCTTTCTCGCGCGCACCCTCGCATTATACCGGCGGAAAAATCAACCTTTCCCTCAGCGGCGAGGAGGGCAGCGAAATCCGTTACACGGTAGATGGAACCTTGCCCTACCGCAGCGAGAGTGCACAGGTTTTTCCCGGTTCCGAGCAAAATGAAGCGGTTGCAATCGAAGGCATTTGCTACCACAGAGACATTGCATACAAAAGCGGTAAGGCGCCGAGCATTGTGAACAGCGCCGAATACTTTGTGGAGCACACTGCGCAAGAGGATGAGCTGAGCATCGGCTCAGACGGCTTGGTCACAGAATACAGCGGCACTTACAGCACTCTGAACATCCCCGCAAGCGTCGGCGGTACCGAGGTGAAAGGCATTGCCGCAGGGTTTACTACTCCCAACAGTACATTGACTTGCTTAACGCTGCCCGCGAGCGCAACCAAGTGTCAGGCAACATTCGATTCGCTTGTGTATTTTAAAGCACCGGGCTTAGAGACCGTAAATGAAAATGCATTTAAAGACTCTCCGCTTGCAGTGATAGATGCACCGCAGGTGACAAGCATCGGCAAAAATGCTTTTGCGGGAACCAATATCCGCAGAGCATATTTCCCGCTTGCAGAGGTCAAGGACTTTGCATTTGCAAATTGCAAGTTTTTGGAAAGCGCCGATATGAGCAGCTATGCCGGTATCGGCAGAGGGCGCACAAAAGGCGGCACGATAGGGCAGGCGGCATTTAGCAATTGTATTCGCCTGAAAACGATGAAAACGAACCCGGCGCTGCAATACAAGGTAAACTTTTCCGCCTTTTACAGCTGTATCAGCCTAAGGGATTTTGATTTTTCAAATGTCGGAGTTATCAAAAGCGGGGCGTTTGATAATGTGCGCTGTATTGAGCGCATCATAGCACCGGTATTGGGGCAGGTAGAGAGCCTTCCGTTTTCCGCAAAGCTGCTGTATGCTCCCAACCTGTCGACTTTAAAAGCATTCCCCTTTGCCGGCGAGGAACCGACAATCGTTATCCCCAAGAAGTGCTCGATAAGCGCAAGCAGCGGCGATTATATTTATAATATCAATACGAATTACCCGGGCTTTTTCCACCGCATGGAGCACTTGCTCATTTGCGGCGACAGGGATTCCTACCAGGATGAAGCGGCAGAGCAACAAAACAGGAATTTTCTTCACATTCCCGCGATTACCGAACAGCCGGCAGATATGGGGAGCGCCGGAGGCATCCTCACTGCAGGTGCCATCGGGATTGATTTGAAGTACCGCTGGTACGGCACCAATGTGCGCAATAACCATGCAGGTGATTTACTCGCCGGGGAGGAGAGCCGCACCTTGGACAGTAGCGCATATGATTACCGATACTATTTTTGCGAAATCATTCACACCGAAAAGGATGCGCAGAATCATGATTATGTCAAAACCGTTCGCACCGGCTACACCGGAGAGGATGTGAATGCGGATGGCTTTGTGGATATTGCCGATGTCAGCCTTGTTTTGCCGCTCTTAGCGCAGGAGGTAAGCGCAGGGAATGCTGCCGGCGATATCAATGGTGATAAGAGCATTAACATTGCAGATGTGGCAAGCCTGCTCCTCGAATCGGTTTATGCCAAAAAGCAGGTTTTGGAAAGCCGCCGTTGCCCCGGGTGGGAGTTGATGAAATAGGCAGTCAGCGGTCAGCAGTCAGCGGTCGGCAGTCAGCGGTCGGCGGGTTCGCGGAGCGAACAGTGTTTAGTGTTTAGGGGTTAGTGTATAGTTGCTCGCGTAGCGAGCTATAGAGCGAAGCGGAACAGGCGAGGGTGTTCCCTCCCGCAATTTTTGCGAAGCAAAACATCGTTTGCACACAGTGCAACTTCATTTGCGCTATAGCGCAACATCGTTTGCCGCAGGCAAC
>ONWY01000183.1 GCA_900321665.1 uncultured Eubacteriales bacterium | reverse complement strand
GAATGCTTGAAGCATATGATATCGTATACTGTAGAAGGTATAAGAAAGCATTATTTAAGTTAAAGGATGAATATAATGGAACAAAAAGGTAGAGCAGAATTACTTCTGGAAGGACTTAAAACTAGAATAAAAGATGCGCCTTCACAGACAATGCATCAGGAAAATGCAGTCCTGGATAGAGAAGAGCTTCTGAGACTTGTAGATAATATAGCTGAAGTAGTTAAGAATGACTTGATTGAATGGATACGAAAATTCTTTAGAGAAAACGGTCCTGACTGCAATGCCATTGTTGGAATCTCAGGTGGAAAGGACAGCTCAACAGTAGCAGCATTATGTGTTGAAGCCCTGGGCAGAGACAAGGTAATAGGTGTTTTAATGCCGAATCATGTACAAAAGGACATTAATGCCGCTCAAAAACTGGTTGAACACCTTGGCATTGAAAATCATACTATAAATATTCGGGATTCATTCAATGGAATAATCAGCCAGATGGAGCTTAATGGAATGGAAGTAAGCGAGCAGACCATAATCAATCTGCCTCCGAGGATTCGAATGGCCGCTTTGTATGCTGTAAGTCAATCCAATCATGGAAGAGTTGCAAATACATGCAATCTATCTGAAGATTGGGTGGGTTATGCCACACGTTATGGTGATGGTGCTGGAGATTTCAGTCCTCTTTCAAAGCTTACCGTAGCTGAAGTCAAGGAAATTGGACGAAGCCTCAATCTTCCTGATGAGTTGGTCGATAAAGTGCCAATTGATGGACTCTCTAATAAAACTGATGAGGACAACCTTGGATTTAGCTATGATGTCCTGGATAGATATATACGAACAGGTGAAATTGAGGATAAAAAGATAAAAGAAAAAATCGATTACTTGCATGAGCTCAATAAATTCAAATTGGAATTAATGCCTCATTTTGAATTTTAATCTTTTTTTTTAATTATTTTTTTTTTTATTTATGGTATTTTTTGTTATTGGATACTTTACTTTGTTTTTTGGGGCATGTTTTTTGTTTTTTCGATTTTCTCATAGATTTATAAATTCTTGATAAATTTTAAATATTTTAATTTTTAAAGTATATTAAGTATATTAGGAGGTAAAAACTTGAAAGAATTAGATGATATTACTGTTTCAAAAGCCATTATTCAGGAATACATGAATGATTTTCTAGATTATACTGATATGGATGTAGCTATTGGTGGAGGAGGTCCATCAGGAGTTACTGCAGGTTATTATCTTGCAAAAGCAGGCTATAAAGTTGCATTATTTGAAAGAAAGCTCTCCATTGGAGGCGGAATGTGGGGCGGCGGAATGATGTTCAATAAAGTCGTCGTTCAAGAAGAAGGAAAAAGGATTCTTGACGAGTTTGGAATCAATTCCAAAAAATTTGAAGACAATTACTATGTTGTTGACTCCATTGAATGCACTTCAACCTTATGTTCCAAAGCTACTCAGGCAGGTCTTAAAATATTTAATCTGATGTCTATTGAGGATTTAATGGTTAGGGAAGACGGCATTAACGGAATAGTATTGAACTGGAGCTCCGTTGAAATGTCAGGCTTGCATATAGATCCATTAACAGTTAGAGCAAAGGCAGTAATTGATGCCACAGGTCATCCAACTGAAATCACCAAGATTGTTGAAAACAAGATGGAAGAGAAATTAAATACCAAAACCGGAAAGATCATGGGTGAGAAATCCATGTGGGCAGACCGGGCTGAAGGCAAGATTCTTGATAATGTAACCGAGGTCTATCCGGGATTGTATGTGACAGGAATGGCTGCAAATGCTGTCCACGGTTCTCAGCGTATGGGTCCAATCTTTGGAGGCATGCTTTTATCCGGGGAGTATGTTGCTCAAAAAGTTATTGAAGATTTGGAAAATAGAAAATAATTCTTTTTTTATTTCCTTTTTTTATATTTTTGGCTTTTTATAGGGTCTAATATGGAAAATTTTAACTCTTTTTATATTTAAAACTCTTTTTAGTAATTTATTAATGGTTATTGAAGATAAATATCGATTATAGCTTTTTCTAATTCATAATAGTTAATAAACATAAACTATTTAAAAGATAAATTCATTAAGTAATGGTGGAGGAAAAATTAATGAATTTATGGAATCCTATTACTTTTTTTGTGAGTTTCATAATGAGTGGGGCCGTGGCTTTTATCTTTGGAATACCTAATGGTCTTTCTGTTGAGATGTGGTTTTACATGTGGCCTGTAAGATGGCTTGTTGCATATTTGATGGTAGTGACATTTGTTGATGACACTTCATTCAAACTGGCTATGAAAGTCTTTGGCTTTAGGCCTGGAATTGATTCAATAGATGGATTATGGAATCCAATTGCATTTTTCATGAGTTTCATGATGAGCATGCTGATGCCTGCGATATTTAACGGCATCATCATCGGTTGGGAAATTGAAGCGTTTTTTGTGGATGGTCCCTTCCACTTTACACATTTTCTCTTGGAGGCTGCTCTCGTGGCAGCGGGCGAGCTTGTGGTGGTGCTCGTTTGCGGCACACCGCTTGCAGTGCTGATAGAGAAAAAGGGACTGCTTGAAAAAATGAAATTGAAATAAGGTGCGATAGAGGGGTTTTGTCTCGGCACTTTGGTTTTCGAAAAATTCGTGCGTCAAAATAGCAGGGTAAGGCTGAAGCCTTACCCTGCTATTTAGTATGCTTTTTGTTTGCTAATCAATTGAAATACCGAGGCAATATTTTGCTATCGCTATGACAACTTAATAGGCGTTTTTATGCTTGCTTTTTGTTTTTTTCGGCGCGCAGCTTTTTGATGTATACCATATAGGTTTTGATTGTCTCGCGCAGCGCACTCTCATCATAAATGCCGAAGGATTCGTTCCACGCACAGTATTTATCTGCCATAGTTAATATAAATGCTTCTTTAGAGGTCGGCATGTGAAAGATTGTGAGCGGCCACATATGCGAGCGCACAATTTTGAGCTCTTTTTCGGTCGGCTCAAAATATTTCTTTGCATTTTCCACTGCCTTGGCAGGGTGGTTGAAAGCATGGGTAAACGGCGCTCTGTCGGGTGTTCTGATATGCCAATCGTAAAGATATAAATCGTGGAGCATCGCACCGCGCACGGCACTGCGCACATCGGCACCAAGGCGCTTTGCGAGCAAAAAGCTGACATAGGAAACCGCCAGCACATGCTCGAGCGTGGTGATGTCGCCGTGTTGCATATAATGATCCATTTGCATCACGGTATCGGAGGTGGAAAGGTCTTTTACATAAGTGTGAAATTCGATTAGTTTGTTATTTAACATAGTCTTTCTTCTTTCATTGTATTTTTTAACTAAATAATTATAGCAAAGTTTGTGCAATTATTCAATCTTTTCTCGATTTTGGTTATTTTGTATAATATTTGGTTGTAAAAAGCCGGATTTATGTTATAATTATACTGTTAAATTCTATTTAAGGAGATAATGAAATGTCTAAGGAAAAGAAAAAAGGCTCCGGCTTAGATTATATGCAGACCTTTCTCATCGGCTTCGGNNNAGGATATGGGGATGGGCGGCAAAACCATTCTCGGCTTTATTACCGTGCCGCTGATTGTGAATGCGATTATGACAATCGATAATATATTCGGTGTTATTTTCCAACCGATGTTCGGTAAAATCAGTGACCGCACCCATTCCAAGCTCGGCAAGAGAATGCCTTTTATTTTAAAAGGTCTCCCGATTTGTGCCGTTTGCTTTACCTTGATTCCCATTCTCGCAGGCTTAAACTTTGGCGGTTGGGAAATCGCACTGATGATGCTTGTGATTATCGGCTTCAATTTCACGATGAGCACCTGGAGAAGCCCCGTTGTTGCGATGATGCCCGACTACACCCCCTCCGAGCTGCAAAGCGATGGTAATGCGGTTATCAACATCATGGGCGGTGTCGGCCAGGCACTCGGCTTTTTGATGGCGGCCGTGCTCGGTTTCCTCGGCTTCAAGCAAGCTATTTCCGATGGCAACTATATTTCTCTGTTTGCTTCCGGAGCTGTTTTGGCACTTGTGTTTATGGGCATTCTGTATCTGTTTGTGAAGAAGAATGTACATAAAGACCTTTCTGCAAAAGAGCAGGAGATTGAGGATAAGGCGGATGCCGGCAAACCGCAGCAGAAGATTAAAATTAAGAATTTGGATATGTCCAAGGCTGAGAAAAAATCTCTGCTTTTCTGCTTGGCGGCTCTGTTCTTTATCTGCAATGCCTCTGAGGCTTTGGTGCCCAACTTCACCGTTTTTGCCGAAAAAGCATTGCATGTGCAAAACCCGACGATTTCAACCATTATGATGCTTGTGTTTGCACTGTCTCTCGCAGGCTTTGCCGTTCCTGCCGGTATTCTCGGCAGAAAATGGGGCAGAAAAAAGACCATCTCCATGGGCTTAATTGTCGTAGTCATCATGTTTGTTATCTATATCTTTGTGGCAATGGTATTGCCGGCTATCGTCGGCGAGGCGGCTTGGCTCAATACCGCCATTTGGGTAATGCTCTGGATTGCGCTTGTTGCCGGCGGCGGTGCGATGGCAATGGTTAATATCAATACTCTCCCGATTGTGCTCGCCATGGGCGGTAGAGATTTGGTCGGTACCTTCACCGGTTACTACTACACCGCAACCTTTGCGGCAGCCATCACAGGCCCCATCCTTTGCGGCGGCTTGATTGGCTTGTTTAAGAATAACTACAACGCCATGTTCTTATTCTGCGCAGTAGCGTTCTTAATCGGCTTGCTGCTGTTTATCCCGGTGAAGCACGGCGAGGTTTCCGAGGATGATGAAGCTTGGCTTGAGGAAGCAGTAGAAGCTGCAAGCGATGATTAATCAACAATAAATTTAAAACTGCCACCGGGTAGTTGGCTAAATGTTCATTTAGGCGCCCACCGTTCCGTTAGGTCTTTGAAGGAACGGCGAGCGCCTTTTTTGCGGGGTATTATGTTAAAGAAATTAAATCGCTATTTTCGCTTGCATATGCGGCGAATGATGTGTTGCTGATTGCAAAATTGAAAATGTAACATTTGCAAAGTGCTGAAATAACCAATCTTGCAAAACCTTGCCGGCACCATAGGCTGTTTAGGGTAACCAAAAGCAGAGGCTAG
>ONWY01000179.1 GCA_900321665.1 uncultured Eubacteriales bacterium | reverse complement strand
TGTAGAAGTTGATCTTGTGGTCATAGATGAATCAATAGCTGGACTTCGAATCTATTATCCTTCAACATCAATGGTTGGATGGGAATTCGCTAACGAGCCAGATACGACTAGAGAATTCCTCTGTTTTGTTTGCCGGCGCCACATATTCGCCCAGCGAAACCGGAACAGGGTCGGGCAGGTGCTTCAAATCGGTTTTGCCGTTTGCCGTCATCGGCAGCTCCGCCATCTGCAAATACGCGGTCGGCACCATGTAAGGTGTCAAGTGCTGCTTTAATTCATTACGCAGGGCATCCACATCTATTTGGATGTCTGCCGCAAAGTATGCGCACAGGTTCTCCTGCCCGTTGAGCTTGCGAATGACAACCGCGGCTTTCTTAATGTGCGGTTGCACCTCAATTAAGCCTTCAATTTCGCCAAGCTCGATGCGCAAGCCTCTGAGCTTCACCTGGTTATCGATTCTGCCGAGGATAAACACATCGCCTGCCGCATCCCACTTGGAATAGTCGCCCGAGCGATACATTCTCTCGCCCTGATATTCGATAAAGACCTCGTTTGTTTTTTCGGGCAGGTTCTTGTAGCCCCTTGCCACGCCGATACCGCCGATATACAGCTCGCCGATAACGCCGTACGGCACCAAATCGCCAAACTTGTCAACGATGTACTCTTTATAATTTAACAGCGGTCTGCCGACAGTGATATATGCCGCGTCATTAAGCACCTTTGCATTGGAGGAAACGGTAATTTCCGTCGGTCCGTAGGTGTTGATGATATTGGCATCCTTCACGCAGTTTTTAATTCTGTCGCGCAAAGCGAGCGGGTAAGCCTCGCCGCCGCACAGCACCAGCTTGCACCTTGAAAGCGCTTTTTCAAACGGCTCGTACTCCATATACTGCGCGATTCTCGAAGCGGTGGCGTTGATACAATCCACATCGTACTTTTCCATCAGCTCCGCCAAGGCGCGGGGGTCATTCATTTCATCCTCGCCGGCAAAAACAAGTGTCTTACCGCTGCAAAGAGAGGCTGTATGCTCTTTAAAAGACATATCGAAAGAAACCGTAGTCACCGACAAATAGATGCTGACACGGGTAACAATATTGTGTATAATCGTGTTTGCCGGGTGGTCGGTCAAGTAGTTACAAATACCGCAGTGGCGCAGCATAACGCCCTTGGGCTTGCCGGTAGAACCGGAGGTATAAATCATATAGGCAAGCTCGGTATCGCTCATCTCCACCTGCGGGTTATCGCGCTGCTCGCCCTTGATGATATCCTCCACATCAATCGCCTTTTCGGCAGGGTACTCTGCGAGCTTGTCGGCAGTGGTGATGACATAGGATGCCTCGCTGTCGGTCATAATGTGATTAATTCTGTCTGCCGGGTACTGCGGGTCGCAGGGGATAAATGCCGCGCCCGCTTTGTTGACACCGAACAAGCACTTGAAGAAGCACGACTCTCTGGGCAGAAGCAGTGCCACACTATCCCCTACCTTCACACCGCGCGCAATCAGGTTATGCGCCACGATGTTGGCTGCTTCATTGAGCTGCCTGTAGCTGAGAGTTGCATCCGTTGCAATGAGTGCGGTTTTATCAGCATGCTTTTCGGCGCTGATTTCAAACATCTTGTGCAGCAAGGTAACCGGAACCTCCGCCTCCCCTGCCACGCTGAATTTTTTTAATACTTCAAGCTGTGCAGGCGGCAGTGCCGATGCCTCTCTGACCGAGTGGCTCTGTTTCGCCGCAAGAAGTGACAGTGTATAGCGAATTTGCTCGATAAAGTTTTCCACCACCTGCGCTTCAAACAGCTCGGAGGAATACTGCACCATAAACTTCAAGCCGCTCTCATCCTTGCGAATGACAATGCCGATATCGCGGCTCATCTTTTGCAAGGGTGTGTACATCTGAGCCGAGAAGGTGCCGTTTTTGTACGCAGGCGGGTACCACATATAGTTAAGGCTGACATCAAACATCGGGTTGCGGCTCTCATCTCTTTGCTTAACAAAGTGGGAAACCACATCCTCAAAGGGTAAAAACGCTCCGTAGGTCGCATTGCGCACCGCTTCACCGCATGAGCGAATGAAACTGCCAAGCTCCATATTCCTGACCGGTTTAACACGCACGGGCGCAGTGTTGACAAACATGCCAATGACATCCTCCGCACCGTTGGGGCGCATATTGGTCGGAATGCCGAGCACGACATCCTCGCTGACCGTGTATTTTCCAAGTGCCATGGCAACTGCGGAGAATATCAGCTCAAACTCGGTAATGCCATAATATCTCGCAGCGTAATCAAGCGCGCTCAGCTGCTCGCCTGCCACATCGAAGCACAGCTCCCTATCGGAAAGCGGGTGTACCTTCGGGCGCTTGCCCTTGAGCGGCATATCATTCACCGGCACGCCGTCTTCAAACAGCTTTTCATAAAATGCCAAGCCGCTTTCATACTGATTGTTGACACTCTCATCATACAAATCGCACAAATCAATCTGCGGCGGCACTATGTCTTTGCCCTCAATAGCAGCAATCAGCTCATCTAAGAAGGTTTGCGCCGAGCCGCCGTCAAAGGCGATGTGGTGAATTGCCAGGTGCAGCACGACTGTACCGTCGCTCACCGCATACAAAGTCGGTCTGACAGGGATTGACTCGTTTAAGTTAAAGGGAACGGCATAGCTTTCCACAATCTCTTTTACCTGCGCGCAGGACTCGGCTGTTTTCAGCTCCACTTCAGGCAGCTTATCGCACACAACGCGCACCGGCAAGCCGCCCTCTTCACTGTAAAAAGAGTGGAAGGCTTCATGCGCGGCAAAGACCTTGGCGAGCGCGCTTTGCACGGTTTGCACATCGGTCCCGCGCAGCTCAACTGCCACATTTAAGTTATAAACCGTGGAATCCTCATTGAGCTTTTGCTCTAAGTACATTCCTCTTTCAAAGGGAGTGAGCGGGTAAATATGTGCCCTTTCTGCCTTGCGCTCAATCGGCTTTTTGCTTGCCTTTTGAATCAAGAGGCGCTCAATCATGCGCGCGGTTTTGCCGGCAAAGATATCGGCAGTAGAGATTTTGTACAGCTCGCATTCGCTTGCGACCATCGCGCACTTAATTGAATCGCCGCCAAGGGCAAAGAAATCATCCTCGATACCGATATGCTCCACACCGAGCACCTTTTCAAATGCCAGGCAAATTGATTTTTGCATATCGGTTTCGGGGGCAATATAATCATTTTTGAAGGCACCCGCCTGCGGCTCCTCCAAAGCGGAGCGGTCAAGCTTGCCGTTGGCATTCACCGGCAGCTTTTCAAGTTTTATAAAGAAAGCGGGTATCATATATTGAGGCAGCTTTGCACCGATTGCCTGCTTGATATCCTCGGCACTGACTGCATCATTTTCCACATAGTAAGCGGCAAGGTAAACCTGCCCATATTGGTTTTTAAAATCCTTGATACAGGCATCGTGAATCCCCGGCACCGCTTTAATGACAGCTTCAATCTCGCCCGGCTCCACGCGCTGGCCGTTGATTTTCACCATCCAATCCTTACGGTTGAGGTAAATAATATTACCATCCTCGCCGCGCTTAACAATATCGCCCGAGCGCATCATATGCTCAATACTCGCTCGCAAAGATACCGCTAAAGCACAGCTCGCCTTCCTCGGCAGGCTGATTGTTTTCATCGAGCACATAGGCTTTCACCTCGCCCAGCGGCTTGCCGACCGGGGTGTTGGCATATTTTTTATCGACCTTAAAGGCAAGCGTTGCGCCGGCGGTTTCGGATTGACCGAACATCACAGTCAGCTCAAATTTATCGCTATAGGTATCGCTGACACGCTCGCTGCCGGTGTAAACGGTCTTTAAGCAATCGCCCTTCGGCTCAAATACCTTGAGCATTTTCGGGCTGATAAAGGTATGGTTAATTTGGTTTGTCTCTATAAAATCTGCAAGCAGTACAGGGTCTCGCATCACCTCAAGCGGTACAATATAGCCTGTTAAGCCCTCGGTCAAAGGCAGGAAAATATCGTGAACCGATACCACGAAGGTAAACGGCGCTCCCATTGCCGTGCGGCTGCCCTGCGGGAGATGAAAATACGCGTTATAGCGCATCACGGCATTGCTGATGCTAAGCCTGGAGTGCAAAACACCCTTGGGATTTCCGGTGGAACCGGAGGTATAGATTAACAGCGCCGGTGCATCATCTGCCACCTCGGCACAGCTCTCAAGCGGTGTGTACTGCTCCACATCTCTCAAGAATTTTTCATTTATCACAGCCTTGGCGGCGCAATCGTTTCTGATATAATTCAAGCGCTCTTCCGGGTAATCGAGAGACAGCGGCGCATAGCCGGCGCCGATAAACCAAGCGGCAAGCATAACAGCAATGCTCTCCTTGCTCTTGGGCAGCTCAATGGTGATAAAATCGCCGGTATTGACACCGCACGCTAAAAGCTTTGCGGCAATTTTCCCGGCATACTCACCAAGCTGTTGATAAGTAAATGCATTATTCTCACCCCGGTCCACAACAGCGATGAAATCGGGGTTAGCCTTTATTTGTTCGCATATTCTTTTGACTAACAGACTCATTTTATCCTCCTGCAGCATTATTCAAAGGAAAGCACCTTGGTAAAGCCGGTCATTTGTAACAGTTCCATCACATTT
>ONWY01000178.1 GCA_900321665.1 uncultured Eubacteriales bacterium | reverse complement strand
TTGCCGTTTCCCGCCGGTAAAGCTCTTGAGCGCTTAGCGCTTAACAGCGAGAAGCATTACAAAAAGAGCGGTTATTTAAAAGGTGCCGATTGCTCCTTCTCTGGGCTCCAAAACCTTGCCGAAAAAATGATAAGCAACGGTGAAAGTGCCGAGGATACCGCAAAATTCACTTTAGATTACATAGGCAACACATTAGAAAAAATGTGCTTGGTTTTGCGCGAGAATTATGGGGATTTGCCGCTGTTTTTTTCCGGCGGCGTGATGAGCAATTCCATTATCAGAGAAAAGCTCACCCGTTCCCTCGGCGCGCATTTTGCGCCCGCGGCTTATGCTGCCGATAACGCGGCAGGTGTTGCGGTTTACGGATATTTACAATGGAACAGTTTGAAAAATTAGTGGTCAGTGTTTCACAATTAAATAATTACATTAAAGGCTTGTTTGACCAAATACCGGTGTTTCGCAATGTGTATGTCAGCGGTGAGATTTCCAATTTTAAGCATCATATCAAAAGCGGGCATATGTATTTTTCACTCAAGGATGAGCACGCGGTAGTCAAAGCGGTGATGTTTCAATCTTACGCTTCACGCTTGCGCTTTCAACCGGAAAACGGGATGCAGGTGCTTGTCAAAGCGCGCCTTTCGGTGTATGAAAGAGACGGCGTATATCAGCTCTATGTTGAGGATATTCAACCAAAAGGTGTGGGCGGCTTGCATGTTGCTTTTGAACAGCTAAAGCAAGCATTGGCTGCCCGGGGTCTGTTTGATGAACAGCGCAAGAAGCCTTTGCCGCGCTATCCCGAAAAAATCGGGGTCATCACTTCGCCGACCGGCGCAGCGATTCGTGATATTGCCAATGTTTTGCAGCGCCGCTATCCGCTTGCCGAAATGCTCCTTGAGCCGGTTTTGGTGCAAGGCGATGGCGCTGTGGAGCAGTTGTGTGCCGCATTGCGCAAGCTGAATGATGAAAATAAGTGTGATGTGATTATCATCGGTCGCGGTGGCGGCTCCATTGAGGATTTATGGGCGTTTAACAGCGAGCAGTTAGCAATGGAAATTGCGGCAAGCCGTATTCCGGTTATCTCCGCTGTCGGTCATGAAACTGATTTTACCATAGCCGATTTTGTTGCCGATAAGCGCGCGCCGACACCTTCTGCCGCAGCCGAGATTGCCGTGCCGAATATCACCGATGTGCGCAGCGAGCTTGCTGCCTGTAAAGCGGCGCTGTTGCATGCACTAAGCGCTCGCATCAGCCAAGAGCGGGTAAAATTAGAGCAAATCAAAGCGAAGCCCTGCTTAAGAGATATTCGCTATGTGATTGATGAAAACAGGATGCGCGTGGCGTCCCTTAGTGAAAAACTTGAGAAGGAGTATGTCTTAAAGCTTCAAGTTGAGAAAACCAAGCTGCAGGGCTTGGCGGGTAAAATGGATTCTCTCAGCCCGCTTAAAGTATTAGCGCGCGGCTACAGTATAGTCAAAAATGAAAACGATAGAGTAATTTCCTCCGCTTCCGCACTCCATGAAGGAGAACAGATTGAAATTCGATTTTCCGATGGAGCGGCAAGTGCGCAGGTGACACAAACGAGGTAATGATGGAAAAGAAAATGACCTATGAAAAGGCAATGCGCGAGCTCGAGCAGACCGTAGCGCAGCTTGAAAGTGATACAACCGATATGGATAAAGCCTTTGAGCTGTATGAAAAGGGTGTGAAGCTTGCGAAATTTTGCGAGAATTATTTGACCGAGAAAGAAAAAGGATTAAAGGAAGCGGAATGACGGATTTTCAAAAGCAGCTCGAGCAATATATGCTTGTGATTGATGAAAAGCTGCAATATTATATTGACTCCATTGAGGAGAAAAGCATTGTCAGTGAGGCGATGCAGTATTCGCTGATGAATAGCGGCAAGCGTATTCGTCCTGTTTTGGCATTGGCATTTTGCGATATGCTTGGCGGTGACATTCAAAAGGCGTTGCCATTTGCGTGCGCCGTGGAAATGATTCATACCTATAGCTTGATTCACGATGATTTGCCGTGTATGGATGATGATGATTTGCGCCGTGGCAAGCCCTCTTGCCATAAGCAATTTGGAGAGGCATATGCCCTGCTTGCAGGCGATGCCTTGCTCAACCTTGCGTTTGAAATCATGTTCGGCAGGTTTGAGCAAATAGATGCACCTCTTGCAATGGAATGCGGCAGGATTCTTTCCTCCTATGCCGGGATAGACGGTATGATTGGCGGGCAGACCATAGATTTAGAGAGTGAAGAGAAACAAATTTCTTTGGAATTATTAAAAAAACTGCAAGCACTCAAAACAGGAAAGCTTTTGACTGCGCCATGTAAAATCGGTGTGCTTGCGGCAGGGGGGAGCAAAGAGGATTTGACCCTCGCCGAGCAATTCGGGATGGATATCGGTCTGCAATTTCAGATTGTGGATGATATTTTGGATGTGACAAGCACTGCCGAGGTATTGGGCAAGCCGATTGGCTCGGATGCACAAAACAGCAAATCCACCTATGTCAGCCTGCTCGGTTTGGAACAATCGGCACAAATGGCAGAGCAGTTGAAAGAAAAATCGCTGCAGCAGCTTGCGCAATATGGCGATAAAGCGGCATTTTTGAAAGCGCTTGTGTTGGAATTGAGCCGGCGCAAAAAGTAATTTTTCTTGTTGCTTTCAGTCGACAAATCTATAAATTTATTGACTAAATATTCAACTATGCTATAATATTTTGTATATTTATTAATTTTTCGGATGTCTTTATGAGTAAATATAAGCTTTTAGAAAAAATAAACAGCCCGGAAGATATCAAAAATTTTGATGAGCAGCAGACAGTGGCGTTATGCGCCGAGTTGAGAGAGAAGATTATCGAAACCGTTTCAAAAAACGGCGGCCATTTAGCCTCTAATCTCGGTGTGGTGGAATTAAGCGTCGTGCTGCACAAGGTATTTCATTCGCCTGAGGATGAAATTATTTTCGATGTCGGGCACCAATGTTATGCACATAAGCTGTTGACCGGCAGATATGCGCAGTTTGATACTTTGCGCACTAAAGGCGGTATCAGCGGCTTTACGAACCCCGAGGAAAGCGAGCATGACCTCTTTTACAGCGGTCATTCAAGTACCTCGATTTCTGCGGCAATCGGGCTTGCGCGCGCCAAGAAATTGAAAGGCGAGAGGGGCTATGTGATTGCCGTTATCGGCGATGGCTCGTTGACCGGCGGTGAAGCCTACGAGGGATTAAATAATGCCTATGACGATGCCGATAATTTAATTATTGTTATCAACGACAATAAGATGTCGATTTCAAAAAATCAGAGCTCTTTAGCGACTTCTCTTGCGAAGATTCGTTCCACAAAATCGTACTATAAAAGCCGCGAGCGCTTTCAGGCTTTTTTGCGGCGAATCCCGCTCATCGGCATTCCGTTACGCAACGCGATTGTGAAGTCTAAATATGCCTTGAAGGGCGCGCTTTATCACAGCTCGTTTTTTGAAGACCTGGGCTATGCCTATTTAGGACCGGTGGATGGCCATAATCTCGCGCGATTGACTAATATTTTCGAGGTGGCAAAGCTGCGCGGTAAGCCGAGCGTGGTGCATATTGAA
>ONWY01000177.1 GCA_900321665.1 uncultured Eubacteriales bacterium | reverse complement strand
CAAAACATCGTTTGCACACAGTGCAACTTCATTTGCGCTATAGCGCAACATCGTTTGCCGCAGGCAACATCGTTCGGCATACAGTGCCGCTGCTTCGCCGCCACCGTTTTTCTTTCTTCTTTGCGAGCAAATCGAGCTGTCTCTCTGACCGACCCTATTACCATTACCTTCAAAAAATGGCTGCCACGGTCGTGGCAGCCACATATTCTTACTGTATTTTTACTGCAAGGGTGTGTAGTAAATATCAAGCACTGTTTTGAGTGAAGTATCTTCATCGAGCACTGTCGCCGCATAGCCGGCATCATCGAGCTGCAGCTTGCCCTTCAAGCTGCTGATATTGTCGAATGCCAGCACCTCGGAGGGGTTCGAGAGAATCGTCGTGCCGAAATACAAGCCGCGCGAAAGAGACAGGTTTGTCACCGTATACTCCGAAGCGATATTGTAAATATCGCCCACAAGTGCCGGGTTTTTAAGCCCGCGCTCCGCCGCTTGGGAAACATATGCCTTTACATAAGCAATCTGGCGCTCGCGGCGGGCTGCATCGCCCTCGAGAGTTTCCTCTCTGGTGCGGATAAAGGTCTCCGCTTCCTTACCGTTGAGCGTTATTTGCTCGCCTTTTTTGTATTGGTCGCCGTAATCATTCGGGCAGGTAACGGTAATGCCGCCAAGTGCATCGTTGAGCGCGGCGATGCCATCCATATCCAGCGCGACATAGGTATTAATCGGAATACCGTATAGCACACGCTGCATGGAAGCAATCGTATTATTACAGCTGAAAGCGCCGCCGTCGCCATAAGCATAGGAAAGGCAAAGCTGCTGCTTTTGCGCGCCCATGTAATCTCCCGCCAGGGAGTAGCGGTCAACATCCACAAGGGAGTCACGCGGCAACACAATCACATGGCTTTCACCGGTTTGGGTATTGACCGAGAGCACCATATTCACATCGTTTTGACCGACCTTTTCGACCAAATCATCATTCACGCCGAAGGCTCTTTTATCCACACCGATAAAAGCAATCGAAGTGATATCCGAATTATACAAATACTCGACACCGTCATAAAAAATGCTGTTTTGGAAGTTGTCGCCGTAGCCGCCCTCCATCATCGCCTTTTTGCCGCTATTGTGCATGGTGTAAACGGTAATCACCGCCGTGGCAATCAGTACAAACAGCACTAAAAGGAAAATGATAATGCCGCGCTGCCACTTTTTCATCATGCGCCAGCGGCGCGCCAGTTTGGAATTGGATTTGGAGGAATAGCGGTGGCGGCGCTTGTCGGAATTCTCATCTCTTTCATCCACCTGAAAGGGCTTATGCTCCGGCTGCGGTTCACTTGCCGGTGCCGCAGCTGCAGCTGCAGTTGCACCTGCCGCTTCGCTCGCCGCCTCGGTTGCTGCGGCTTTGCTTGCTGCCTGCTCTTGCGCCGGTTGCGGGCTCGCCGCAGGCGCCTTGCCGGGTGCGCTCGAGTGCAAAGAGTGCAGGCTCTGCTCCTCTAACTCATGCAGGGCTTTCTGCGCCGCTCTGTCCGAGCGGGTTTTGGAGCGAAAGCGCTCTGATTGCAGGGCAGCCATTCCGCTTGCCAACACAACATTTTCCAAATACTCCCCCTGTGAAGGGCGCGCGACACCTCTGCCTTCGATAATAACTTCCGAAAAATCATCATTCGAGGCATCATCATGCTTGAAGGTGACATCGTAATCTTCAAAATCGTAGCGAATATCATCCTGCTGATTGTTCTCGTTTTTACTTTGTTGGCTCATCTTTTACTAAAACTCCGCAAACTAAAAATCTGACACTTTTATCGCCTAAAAAGCAAGTGCTCAATACAACCACCTTGCTCTTTTCATCTAAACTGACCCCTTCTCTGACATTCTTTAAAGCGGAATGGGGGTGCAGCATGGTATCTTGAAAGGCAACCAAATCCTTTGTTCCGTGCTCAAAATCAAAGGAATTCATAATATGCCGGTTATCATACTTAAACGCCGAAAAGATGTTGTAAGTCAAGATGCGACCGGGCAAATAAATTGTAAAGGTTTTGTGAGAATCAAAAAAGTCCTTGTCCTCAAAGCTGTGGAGGGTGGTAAACATGGTGCCCTCCGAAGCATACATATTATGCCCGTAAACCAAGGTAACAGGGTCCGAAAAATCCTTTTTATTGCAAAACTCGGTATAAATAGTTCCCGCAAAGAGGTAGTTTTTCAAATAGTCGTGGTGCAAATAGAAGCTGTCATCCGCTTCGCTTTGCGCAATCGGGTAGTTTACCCGCGTGCCGGGCACCTCAATCCAGGCATACAGCTCCTCATTGCTCTGCTGCAATGCTTTAAAATCCACCGGGTTTTCTTTTAGCTGTGCCTGCGTGGTCTGCGGTGCGGCAGTGGTCGAGCTGTAGAAGGTTTGGAGTTGCTCATTGCTCTTTTCACTCGCGTAGTCGAGGTACCACATTCTGCCGAGGTAGCCGAGCCCCGCAAGTATCAACACCGACAGCACGGTCACAATAATGATAAAGGTCGGGTTGCGCCTCTTTTTTTCCTGCTCCGGTTGCTCAACAACCGGCTCTTTTTTTATTTCACTCATAGTATGAACCTATTATAATATATAACCTATCTTCATGATGTTGCACTGCCGCTGCCTTCCGCCGGCGGTGTCCGCTTTTTCAAAAGCTCGGGCAAAAAAAGCTCCGACTCGGTGAGTCGGAGCGAAGGTTTTACCTATTAATATTCTTCCTTACGACCCTTTCTTGCAATGCCTACTGCTGCAACTGAGCCTACAAACACGGTACCAAGCGCGCACAAAGCGATGGTGCCAAGCTCTGCACCTGTATCGGGTGAAGTCTTTTTGTCGTTTTTCTTAGTGGGCTTTTGCGCGGTGGTCTTCTCGCCGGGCTTAGTGGGCTTCTCTTGTTCCTTCTCGAACTCGGCATAGATGGTGCCTTCCTCTTGGATATTGTAGAAGGTATACTCTTTCACCGCACCAATCGGCTCGCCATTGACCCAAACCTCTTTGATGACATAGCCATCGTTGGGAATGATGTAGAAAGTAACATCTTCACCGGGTTGGTAGGTATTGGTCGGCGGGGTAACGGTACCGCCCTCTCTGTCGCCTCTGACACCGGAAACAATCTTAACCACCTTTTCGGGGCTGATAACCGGGTCGGTCGCCGCGCTCGCGCTGACAGCAACCATAGCGAAAATGCAAACTGCACATAATAAAACTGCAAGAACTTTTTTCATCTATCTCACCTCAAATGTATATTTGAAACTATTATACCATTAGTTGTGACAATTATAACATAATAAATATGCTATGTCAATTACTTCTTTCGGGAAAATTTTACCGCTCTATAATTGGTCTAAAGTATTAATAACATGAAGTTTTGAAGCTTCGCTCGCCGCCCTCAAAAAAGCAAAAGGGCAAAAAAGCGCAGGGACGGTTAGCGTGAAAGGAACTTTCACGCTAACCGTTCGGCGGCTGGCGGCTGGCGGTCGGCGGCTGGCGGTCGGCGGCTGGCTTTATCTACCCCTCAGTCGCCTTTGGCGACAGCTCCTAACCGGAGCCCGTCCCTTTTGTCGCTTGCAGCGACATTTCCCCGCACTGCGGGGAATCA
>ONWY01000174.1 GCA_900321665.1 uncultured Eubacteriales bacterium | reverse complement strand
CAAAGGCAGTAAGCTACAAGTTAAAAAATGCAACAGCGAAGTATAAATAATATAAAGTAAAAAATGCCGATGGCGGTCGGCATTTTTTACTTTCTTAAATTCAGATTTAGCGAGCCGAATCGGAATTTCAAAATCATACTTTTGGCTGATGCGGGAAACCCAATTTATTGATATTATATAGTTGTAAATAATAGTTTTTTGGAGGGATTGATTATGAAACGAGTTTTGTCCGCTTTTTTGGCTGTCATAATGGTGGTCGGTATCTTTGCGGCGATGCCGCTCGAGTCGGGCGCTCTGACCTGGTATGAATATTGGCATGGTTCCAATCAGCCGATCATTGTTGAGAACCAGTGTTTTGAGCATCAGGATTACGATGCAAAATTTGAAGGCAAGGAATACCTTGACGGCTTTTATTCTCATACCTTTCAGAAGGTGAAAACCCCTAATAAAAAGGATAACCCGTTGAGATTGGATGAGATAATGGACGCACAGTATTGGCCCTCCGGCATTTATTTTTTTGAGGCAATAGACCCGAAGAGCCAGGATTACTGGGAAGGCGACGATAACGACTGGTACAGAACTCATATTTGGGCGAGTAGAAAAATGGTAGGCTCCTTTGTCTATGAAAGCCCGTATGAAAGACTGGAAAACCCGAAACACTTAAGGTGGGAAGGCGATGTCGCAAAATGGGAGGCTGTTCCTCACGCAACTAAATACTATCTCAGATTGTTTAACAACAATAATAATTATCTGCGCGAGATTGAAACCACAAAAACGCAGTTGGATTTAAGCCCATATTACGGAAAAATCATTGAAGGCTTGTATTTTACCGTAGTTGCAAGCTCATCCGGACCTTATACAAAAAGCATTCCTTCATACAGCCCGCCAAAAAAGTCATACACTTTAACTTTTGATAAGAACGGCGGCGAAGGGTCTAACTCTGTTAGTGTTTCAAACATTTCGGGAAATTACGTTCTGCCGACCGGTTCAAAAGGCTTTATTGCGCCTTACGGCAGCGAATTTGCAGGCTGGTCACTTGATAAAAAAGGCAATCAGATGATTAGCTCTATCAATATGGACAGCAATAAAACCGTTTATGCCATTTGGAGAAATGTTGGCGGAAAAATCGGCTCCAATGTGTCCTACAATCTCGATGCAGATACGGGTGAGCTCACCATTTTCGGCTCGGGAGACATGTACCAATACACCCAGGGCTACCCCAATCAGTCTCCGTTTTATATGAACAGCAGTGTTAAATCGGTTAGAATTGCTGCAGGTGTCAGTTCCATTGGCGACTATATGTTTTACGGTTGCGACAATCTGAAATATATTTATCTTGAAAACGCATTGGATTTGACAAAATTAGGTGTCGGTGCGTTTGGCAACTGCACATCGCTTGAAAGATTGATTTACCCGGGCGATTTGTCAAAGAATATTGCCTATATTAATTCAAATGTGTTTGAAAACTGCACAAGTCTTAAAGAATTTCGCATTCCCGAAGGCGTAAGCTTTGTCGGTGCGAATGCATTTAAGAATTGTTCCTCTCTTAAGTATGTGACAATTCCGAAAGGGATGAAATCCATCAAAGAAAATGTTTTTAACGGCTGCGGTGCTCTACAAGATATTTTCTATCCCGGCTCGCAAGAGGATTGGAACAAAATTGATAAATCCAACAATGCCGGGCTTTTAACATATGCAACACTGCACCCCAATACCGCTTGGGGTATTCCCGTTGGAGATAACGCGCTTTATATTACCGACGCTTACGGTCAAACCGGCAAAATTATCGGCTCGGGCGCAACCTATAATTATGATGAAGAAAACTTCTCACCCGTAAAAGCGCTTCAGGTAGGCGAAATAGCCGTTGAAGACGGCATCACAAAAATCGGCGATTATCTGTTTGCAAACTGCACCGAAGTGAGCAAAATCACTATCGGCAAGGGTGTTAAGGAAATCGGAAGCTACGCATTATTTGATTGCGACGGATTAACAAGCATTGAAATCCCGAATGGCGTTACCGAAATCAAGAAATCTGCTTTCGACCAAAGCGATAATCTTGAGAGCGTTTATATGAGCCCCTCTTTGTCAAACATAGGTCCGTATGCTTTCTATTATTGCCCAAACCTTGCAAAGCTTTATTTTAACGGCACTTGGGAGCAGTACAACGCAATCTACAAATCCGCATATAATTATTCATTACCTGACAAGATTTTCCAAGTTAGTGGTGCCTGCGGCACGAGTGCAACCTTCAGCTACAACCCTGAAAGCGCAACGCTAACCGTAAGCGGCACGGGAGAAATGAAGAATTTCGCCCTCGGTGAGAGCAGCACCGAGCCGCCTTGGTATAACTATAAAGATGAAATCAAAAATGTTGTTATAGAAAACGGCATAACAACTGTGGGCAGATGCTCATTCATCAATTCGGGCATCGAATCGGTAAGCATTGCAAACAGCGTCACACAACTCTTAGGCAGCTGCTTTATGAATTGCCCGAATTTGAAAACAGCAGTTCTTCCCGACAGCATCAAAGGCGTAGCAACTTCAACCTTCTATGGCGCTACAGGTTTGGAAAGTATAATTCTTTCGCAAAAGCTGCCTGAAATAAGCAACTTTATGTTTGCAAACTGTACTTCGCTTAAAAGAGTAATGATTCCCGAAAGTGTTAAAACAATCGGATTATACGCTTTCAAGGATTGCGCTTCGCTTGAGCAAATCAATATTCCCGACAGTGCAACAAGCGTTGATGAATATGCCTTTGAGGGTGCAAGCGATACATTCACGGTTTATGCAAGCTGCAATAACGCTTTTGTGAACGGTATTATCAGCGGCACAAACCGAGTTTGGGAAAAAATGCATAACTACCCTGCCAACAGTGCAAAAAGTGTTAAAGCAACCTCAACCGCTCTCGGATACAGGCAATATACCTGTTCAAAATGTTCCTCCAAGACTAAGAGAGATTTCACTGCCCCAACAGGCAAGCTGACGCTTAAGCACAGCGGTAGAAACGCTACAGCGGTCAAAGTGAGCTGGAACAGTGTGAAGTCCGCTACCGGCTATCAGGTGCAGTGCTCGGATGGCGGAACACAGTGGGCACAGACAAAAACCGGACCTAAGACCTCTGTTACCTTCAGCGGATTAAAAGCGGGCATTAATTACAAATTCCGCGTGCGCTTCTTCATCAAAGCGGATGATGGCAAGAATTATTACAGCCCGTGGAGTAAAACGCTCAACTCTCCCACCCGCCCCGGCGAAACCGATATCACCAAGCTCACAGGCGCGAAAAAAGCCTTCACGGCGCAGTGGAAGAAAGCCGGCTTTACCGGCTACCAGGTGCAGTACAGCACCAATGCAAAATTCACCTCCGCAAAAACAGTGACGGTTTGGAACGCAAAAACACTGAAAGCTACCGTCAAGAATTTAAGTGGAAATAAAACATACTATGTGCGCATCCGCACCTTTAAAACTATTTCCAATGTGCATTACTTCTCTTATTGGAGCAAGTATTATAAAGTGAAAACAAAGTAATCATAGAGAAGCATCAGGCGAAACAATATTGCCTGATGCTTCTTGATTCCTACAGAAGTTTGCGAGAGAGAATAGATTTCTATCCATACTTTGTTCAAGCCTGTCCAACCCCTCAGTCGGCAAACAAAAAAGTGCGGGGACGGTTAGCGTGAAAGAAACTTTCACGCAGTGATA
>ONWY01000103.1 GCA_900321665.1 uncultured Eubacteriales bacterium | reverse complement strand
TCAGCACATAAGGCTAACGCCTATGTGCTGATTTTAACGCACTTATTGTGCGAAAAGATTGAATTTTGAGGCAATACTTCTTTATCGGTACTCTCCGTACTTTCAATCGGCTTGCACCGGCGCGTATATGTATGCCCACCTGTGGGCGAGCATTTCCGAGTCGGACATTGACCGCCTTTTGCGCGAGCAGCACCATTGAGAATGACAAATTTTGTTGGACATTTGTTAGCCGATATGTTATAAATAATATATACTAAGCAAAAAGGAGACATCATGATGAGCAAAAAATCAAAAATAGTAGTCGGCATTATGGCAGCCGTCATTTTAGTGCTTGCGGGTCTGCTGGTGTACATGCAGGTTGACAAATCCAATTATAAGCGCTATAAAAATGTGATCTCGCAAGATGAGGTGGAGGAGACCCTCTTCGGGCAGCCCATTTCCTTAGAGAGAAACGGCGAGTACAGAATCGGTGTCAAGACCGCTATCGATGGCGATTACCATGCGGAGCTGAGCGTGTATCAGGCGATGGATGGCAAGTACAACAAGATTTTTACCTGCCCTGCCTTAATCGGTAAAAACGGCGCCGGCAAGCAGTCCGAGGGCGATACCAAAACACCGCTGGGCACTTGGGAAATCGGCGGGGCATACGGCTTGAAGGATGACCCCGGCTGCAAAGTGCCCTTCACTAAGATTACCGATGATATGTATTGGTGCGCCACCGGCTCCAACGGCAAAAAATACAATCAACTTCTTCGCTACGCGGAAGACCCCGACAATGACTACAGCGAGGATGAGCACCTTGCGGATTACCCGATTCGTTATGCCTACCTGCTCGATATGGGCTACAATAAGGTAGGGGCGCCCTATGCCGGCAATGCGATTTTCCTCCACTGCTGGAAGGATGAAAACACCCCCACAGGCGGTTGCGTGGCAGTTTCCGAGGAGAGCATGATTTCCATTTTGCAAACCGTTACCCCGGGCACCGCTGTGACTGTTTATTAACGATTGAGAGCGGAAAATCAGCTGATTCACATTCATAAATAGAGCACTCTATGCGCCGGCATAGGGTGCTTTGCTTTAGATAAGTATATTTTTTTAGTAATTATATTGAAAATTGCAGTGCGTTTATGATAAAATAGATAATAATTATGTTATTTGGGGTAGTTTTATGGAATTTAAACATGAAAATGGCACATATACCGTCTATTTAAGCGGCAGAATTGATTCCGGCAATGCGCCCGAGGTGGAGCGCGAGGTGCAAGCCATCGGCATTCCGCCGCAAGCACCGATTGTGCTGGATTTGGAAAAGCTCGATTATATCTCCAGCGCAGGCTTAAGAGTGGTGTTGCGCATCAAAAAAAGCAATGCCGATACCAAAATTATCAACGCCTCCAGAGATGTGTACGATATTTTTGAGATGACCGGCTTCACGGAGATGATGGAGATTGAAAAAGCCTACCGCGTGATGAGCGTCGAGGGCTGCGAGGTAATCGGCGAGGGTGCCAACGGCTTGGTATACCGCATTGATGCCGATACTATCATCAAGGTTTATAAAAACCCGGATTCATTAGATGAAATCCATAACGAGCGCGAGCTCGCGCGCAAAGCCTTCGTGTTGGGCATTCCCACTGCCATTCCCTATGATGTGGTGCGTGTCGGCAACCTCTACGGCTCCGTGTTTGAGCTGCTCGATGCCACAAGCTTTGCAAAGCTTGTGATTGCGCACCCAGAGCAGCTTGATACCCTTGCGAAGGAAAGCGTGGAGATTTTAAAGACCATCCATGCAACCTTTTTAAAGAAAGGCGCGCTTCCCGACAAAAAGGCGGAGGCGATGGGCTGGGTGCAGTGCTGCAAGCCGTTTTTGGAACCCGGCGCATATAATAGGCTCTATGCTTTAATGGATGCCATTCCCGATAAATATAATATGCTCCACGGTGACTATCATGTGAAGAATATTATGAAGCAAAACGGCGAAAACCTGCTCATTGATATGGACACCCTCTCCGAGGGGCACCCGATATTTGAATTTGCCGCGATTTTCCTTGCTTATGTCGGCTTCAGCTGTGTGGACCGCGACAATGTAAAGGGCTTTTTGGGGCTGGATTATGACCTTGCGGTGCGCTTTTGGGAGCAGACACTTGCCTTCTATTTTGCGGGTAAAGACAGCGCCTTTATTGAGGATGTTGCGCTGAAGGCATCTATCATCGGCTACACAAGGCTCCTGCGCCGCAGCGCCGAGAAGCTGGGCTTAGAAACCGAAATGGGTAAAAAGCTTGTGGATTACTGCAAGCATTTTATAGAAGAAAACATTGATAAAGTAGATTCACTTTATTTTGTAACGGAGGACTAAAATGGATATTATTAAAGAAGCAAACGGTAAAGATTTATTGATTAAAATTTGCGGCAGGTTAGATACAAACTCTGCGCCGCAATTGGAGCAGGCTGTGTTTGAAAACACACAGGGTGTGGAAAACCTCACCTTTGATTTAAAAGAGATGCCCTATACCTCTTCTGCCGGCTTGCGTGTTTTCCTGAAGGCGCAGAAGCTGATGAACAAGCAGGGAGATATGCATGTCATCAACGCTTGCGATGATGTGATGGAAGTATTTGAAATTACCGGGTTTTCCGATATTATTAACATTGAATAACAATGAAATTTTTAAAAAAGCTCAGAAGAAGTCTCTCCTTTAGTATTATCAGCTTCCTGATTGCACTGTTGGTACTCTTTAGCTGGATAATCAGCATTATCGGCTATTTCAGCTTTTCCAATTCCTTAAAAACATCGTATAACGAGACAACGGTTGCGATTGCCAAAGAGGCGGCGACCTTAGTCAATCCCGACCATTTTGAGCGCTATTTAAAAAATGGGGGAAAAGATGAGGAGTACCTCGTTTCCAAAGAAAAGTTGGATACCTTGTGCGAAACGATGGATGTAACTCTCATTTATATCATCCAAGTCGACCAATCGGATTACGGGCGCTTTACAAGCATCTTTAATTCGGTCAATAAGGATAGCGACTATACCCCTTGGGAGATTGGCTACCAAAGAGAAACTACCAATAATGAGTATGCCCAAACCTACCGGCAGCTCTATACCGGCGAAAAGAGTGTAGACAATATTTCCCGCACGCGGGATTTGCGAGGTGCAAAGCCGCACCTGACCACTTTGCTTGCGCTCAAGGATTCCGAGGGCAAGGTCAACTCTATCCTTTGCGTGCAGCGGATGATGTCGGCGCTCGAAAGCGGCAGAAGGCCGTATTTGACCAGCATCATCATCTCGGTGCTGCTGACATCGGTGCTTGTGGCATACATCGCGACGAATTATTTGAATACGCAGTTTATCTGGCCGGTCAATAAAATCATCGGCGAGGCAAAGCGTTTTGCGAAGGAAAACACGGTGACCAACTGCGAGGATTTGCAGACCATCAGCAGCATTGAGGAACTCAATCAGCTTGCCAATGCCATCACGAAGATGGAAAAGGACAATGCCAGCTATATCGACAACATTAAAGCAATCACCTCCGAGAAAGAGAGAATCGGTGTGGAGCTGAATGTTGCCAGCAAGATTCAAGCAGGCTCCGTGCCGAGCAAATTCCCGGCATACCCCGACCGCAGCGAGTTTGATATTTATGCCAATATGCGCCCTGCAAAAGAGGTCGGCGGTGATTTCTATGACTTTTTCCTGGTTGATGATGACCATTTGGCGCTTGTGATGGCGGATGTTTCCGGCAAGGGAATCCCTGCGGCGCTGTTTATGATGGTCACCAAGATTTTGATAAAAGAGAAGTCTACCATTTCCGGCGGCACACCCGAGGAAATCATTCGCTTTGTCAACGATAGAATTTGCAATAGTAATTCTGCGGATATGTTTGTTACCATTTGGTTTGGCATTTTAGAGTTATCCAGCGGAAAAATCACTTGTGTGAATGCAGGGCACGAGGACCCGGCGATATATCGCAGCGGCAAGGGCTTTAAGATTGCGAAGGATAAGCACTGCTTGGTGGTCGGTGCAATGGAAGGCGCACGGTACACCAGCAGCGAGATTCAACTGCAGCCCGGCGATAAGCTGTTTTTGTATACAGACGGTGTGCCCGAGGCAACCAACGGCAACGATGAGCTGTTTACTCTCGCTCGTCTGGAGCAAACCCTCAATGCGGCAGGTGAAAAAAATCCGTCGGAAATTTTGGAAAGTGTTACAGCGGGCGTGGATGCTTTTGTCGGCGAAGCCCCGCAGTTTGACGATTTAACTATGCTTTGTTTACAATACAACGGAACAGATAATCAAAACCAAAATACACTGCACATCGAAGCGGACAACAAGAAGCTTGATGATGTTATCGCTTTCTTGGAGTCCTACCTCGAGCGCATCGGCTGCCCGATAAAGCTGCAAATGCAGTTAAGCCTGGCGGTGGAGGAAATCTTTGTCAACATAGCGAACTATGCCTATGCGCCCGGCAGCGGCTTTGCGGATATTAAGCTCAGCTGCGAGGGTGATAAGCTCAGCATTGTATTTGAAGACAGCGGTGTGCCGTATAATCCGCTGCAGAAGGCGGACCCGAATATTAAGCTCTCCGCAGAGGAACGGCAAATCGGCGGCTTGGGTATTTTCATGACAAAGAAAATAACCGATGATATTGTTTATCGTCACGAGGGCGGCAAAAACATCCTCAAGCTTGTGAAAATTATCAAATAAGCCCGTTTGTTGCCGAACTTGATAAAAAAAAGCAAAAAACACTGTCACTAATGACAGTGTTTTTTTTATTTTTTATATGATATAATTAAAATAAGACATCATATACTATTTGTCCGGCGATTTGCGAGCAAACGCCTGAGCAAAGGAGGAATTTGCTATGAATGCTGTCAAACAAATCACCTTCGGTGCCATTCCGCACTCTCTCGAGCAGCTTCGCGCGCTGCCCCAAGCGGCATTGGCTACCCCGTTTGATACTGCGGCGCTGTGTGTGATGGCACTGTGCGCATACCCTGCCGACAAGGAACAGGCGCTGCAAATGCTCAATTACCTGAGAGGTCCGCGCCCGCTTAGCGAGTTTGAGAAGCAATTTATTCGCGACCGCTTTATGGATGGCAAGGATTATATCCCGCGCTCCTATTTAAAAGGCGCCGTGCCCGCAAATGATTACACACCCGATGTGCCCTATGTGCTCGAGGTGAGTGAAAATCCGTATTCCTACGCAAATCAGGGCTATGCAAAGCTGTTTTTGAAATCCGGCGGTGCCGACAGCCCGCGCGAGATAGTGCTGCGGCTTGCGAAGGATAACAAGTGGTATTTGTGGGACCAATTTTTGCTCTCCGGTATCCGAGAGCCTGAGAGTGCAAACCCCTGGGCATAAGTTGTATAAAATGTTGCATGAATGCAACCTGATTATAATGTAATAAATCTTTTTTAGAAAGGAAAAGAGATTATGGGACTTATTA
>ONWY01000173.1 GCA_900321665.1 uncultured Eubacteriales bacterium | reverse complement strand
CCCCTTGTGAGGGGAGGTGGCACGCTCAGCGTGTCGGAGGGGTAGCTCCCTTATAAACAAAAACTTAACAACAATTGCCTGCATTTTTTATGGCATGCAGGCCGAAAGGTTTGGTAATAAAAAATGACTGATACAAAGAAAATTATGATAGTCGGTGTCGGCGGTCAGGGTACCCTCCTTGCGAGCAGAATTTTAGGCAACACCGTTATCAATGAAGGCTACGATGTAAAGCTTTCCGAGGTGCACGGCATGAGCCAAAGAGGCGGTAGTGTTGTGACCTATGTGAAATACGGTGAAAAGGTATACTCGCCGATTATCGGCAAGGGTGAAGCGGATATTATTTTGGCTTTCGAGCTGCTCGAAGCATACCGCGCCCTGCCCTACCTGAAAAAAGGCGGCAAAATCATTGTCAATAACCAAAAGATGAACCCGATGCCGGTGATTACCGGCGCAGCCGATTACCCGGCGGATATTGAAAAGAAAATTGCCGCACAGGCTAACCTCATTTCGGTAGACGCACTCTCTCTTGCGCAGGAAGCCGGCAATATGAAAGCGGTGAATGTGGTGCTCATCGGCTTGCTCGCAAAAAGCAGCGAGATTGCCAAGGAAAGCTGGATTGAAACTCTCAAAACCACTGTTCCCCCGAAATTTTTAGAGGTAAACCTCAAAGCCTTTGAGTTGGGCTATACAATCAATTAACCTTTTAACGCCTCCCCTTGTCAGGGGAGGTGGGTGCGAAGCACTCGAAGGGGTAGTCACAACCAACCACTACCTTTTAACGCCTCCCCTTGTGCGGAGTGTAAAATCTAATCCCACATAAAGATTAAAAATATGAAACAGTATAATAAAACGATAATTCGTTATGCCAAAGTTTTGCGAAAAAATCAAACTCCTTGGGAAAGAGTGCTTTGGTATGAATTTTTACGAAATTATCCAATTAAATTTCAAAGGCAAAAAGTTATTGGAAATTATATTGCAGATTTTTATTGTGCAAAAGCCCACCTTGTAATCGAATTAGATGGAGGTATGCATAATATCCCCAAGAATCAAAGATATGACAGCAACCGTACAGACTTTTTGGAAAAAATGAATCTCCAAGTTTTACGCATTTCGAACTCGAGTATTGATGAGGATTTTTATAGTGTATGCACTTTAATTGATATAACTGTTAAAAAAAATATGAGGAACTACCCCTCAGGCAGCGATGCTGCCAGCTCCCCTCACAAGGGGCGCCGTTAAGTGGTAGTGATTATAAATCGAAAACTGATTTACTTGATTAAATTAGGGTGTGAGATATGTAAATCAGTTTTCTCAAAGGAGGGTTACAATGAACTACTTAAGCAAAGACCTGGAAACAATGCCGCGCGCAGAGCTCAAGGCATTGCAGCTCGAGCGGTTAAAGAAGCAAATCGCGCGCAGCTATGAGCGCGTAGAGTGCTTTCGCAAGCGCATGGATGAAAAAGGCTTGAAGCCGGAGGATATCCAATCTCTTGAGGATTTGGCAAAGGTGCCGTTTTCCTACAAGAAGGATTTGAGGGACTACTACCCCTTCGGGCTTTTTGCCGAGCCGCTGAAAAATGTGGTGCGGTTCCACGCATCAAGCGGCACGACCGGCAAAAGAATCGTTGTCGGCTACACAAGAAATGATTTAGAGGTTTGGGCAGAGTGCGCCGCGCGCATGATGACCTCTATCGGCATTACCGATGAGGACATTATCCAGGTTTCTTACGGCTACGGTCTGTTTACCGGCGGCTTTGGGGTTCACTCCGCTGCCGAAAAACTCGGCTGCGCGGTAATTCCGATGTCCTCAGGCAACACCAAGCTCCAAATCCAAAACATGGTGGATTTTGGCGCAACGGTACTGTGCTGCACCCCGAGCTACGCGATGCATTTGGGAGAAGAAGTTAATCGCGCCGGAGTGAAGGACCAATTGAAGCTGAAATACGGCATTTTCGGTGCAGAGCCGTGGACCGAGAGCATGCGCGATGAGATAGAAAAAAGCCTCGGCATTAAGGCATATGACATTTACGGCTTGACCGAGGTTATCGGCCCCGGTGTGGCTTGCGAGTGCTCCGAGAAAGCGGGCATGCACATTTGGGAGGACCACTTCCTTGCCGAGATTATTGACCCCGATACAGGCGAGGTACTGCCCGAGGGCTCTACCGGCGAGCTGGTATTCACCTCGCTGACCAAAGAGGCTTTCCCGGTGATTCGCTACAGAACGAGAGATATTTGCCGCTTAGAGTACACCCCCTGCGCTTGTGGCAGAACGCACTTGAGAATGTGCAAGCCGCAAGGCAGAAGCGATGATATGCTCATTATCCGCGGCGTGAATGTATTCCCCTCGCAGATTGAAGAGGTGCTGCTCAAAACAAGCGGCGGCGATTTAACACCGAATTATCAAATTGTGGTTGACCGCGTGAATAATACAGACACCTTCGATATCAATGTGGAGATGAGCGAGGCACTCTTTGAAGACGAAGTCAGAAGCATTGAATCCATTGAAAAGAGAATAACAAGCGAGCTTCGTTCCACTCTCGGCATCGGTGCTAAGGTTCACTTGGTGAACCCCAAGTCCATCGAGCGCAGTGAAGGCAAAGCGAAGCGCGTAATCGACAAAAGAAAATTGCACTAAGGAGAAATGCGCTGTCGATTACGCGCAAAGAAAAAAGAAGAAAGAAAAAAGAAGAATGAAGGGTGACACATTCACACTTGTTCCGCTTCGCTCTTTTGGCTCGCTGCGCGAGCTAATTAGGAATGAGTAGTGAGAAAGGAGAAATTGAGGTGGCGAAGCATAGCTTCGCATTATAATATGCTTGCTTTGCTCGCAAAAAAAGAGCCACCTTTACATTTTTTCTTTATTCTTTATGCTTTTTTATGCTCTACTTATTGAGGTGAATATGAAAGACAGAAATAATCCTTTATTAGATAAAACACTTGACTTTTCAGTCGATATCGTTACTTTTTATAAAAATGTCTTAGATTCTAATCAAGACAAAACATTAGCAACTCAATTGCTACGCTCTGCAACAAGTGTCGGTGCTAATGTGCAAGAAGCAATCGGTGCAATCTCAAAAGCAGATTTTATTTCAAAACTGCATATTGCTTTAAAAGAAATTAATGAAACCATTTATTGGCTGCAAGTGTTTGATAGAACACCTCTTTATAAGCACAATTTTCGCGATTTGTTAACAAAGGCAATCGAGATAAAAAAGATTATTACAGCATCCATTAAAACAGCTAAATCTGATACTTAAATTTACTACAAAATAAAGACGAAACACAGATTGTAAAATCGAAAGATATTTATTTATAATCGGGTGCGGGTGCCCCGCCCTTCATTCTTCTTTTTTCTTTCTTCTTTTTTCTTTATTTTCCGGAGGAAAATCACCATGCTTACCAAACAACTATCAGTTTTTGTGGAAAACAAAAAAGGCAGGTTATCTGCCATCTTAAACAGGCTTGCCGATAACGGCATTGACCTCTCTGCCCTCTCGCTTGCGGACACAAGCGAATTTGGGGTACTGCGCCTGATTGTCAGCGACCCCGAGAATGCCAAAAAAATTCTCAACGAGGAAGGCGTGATTGTAAAAATCACCGATGTGCTCGCCGTGGAGCTTGACGATGCGCCCGGCGGCGCCGCCAAGGTGATAGAGCTGCTCTACCAAAACGATATCAGTGTAGAGTACATGTACGCTTTCGATACCAAAATCACCGGCAAAGCG
>ONWY01000172.1 GCA_900321665.1 uncultured Eubacteriales bacterium | reverse complement strand
CGGCTTTGCAGTGAACCGCTCCTTATTAAAGAATTTCACTGCCGATGAAAAGATTAATCGATTTGAAATTCAAAGCGATTTCTTCAAGCAAGCCACCGGGATGGAGGAAGAATTCTTTGAAAACACAAAATTATATACAAACGGTGCCTCCGGTTGCTCCATTACATCCTTTGAGAATAACGGCGACGGTTCCATGTCCTTCTCCGTGTTCGACGGCAATAAAGATGCGAATTTCGGCTTAAGCTTCACCGCCGAAAAAGCCGGCAACCACTACCTCTACCTCGGCTCCGGGCACGATTTTGAAAGAGCGGAAATCAAAACCGAAAGCTATACGATTTACCAAGACATCGGCGACGACCCGTATTTGCTCGATTTGGGTGCTTTAAAGAGCGGCGAGGATGTGGATATCAAGATTTATATTGACGAAGAAAGTGATGGCGGTGAAGCCGCTGTCTGGGCAGCCAGGCTCAATGATAAAGCATTCCAAAAAGCCTATAACATTCTTGCCGATGACGGCTTGTTGCGCGTTACGGAGCATAACGACACCTATATCAAGGGCGAGCTTACCGCGCAAAAGGATGAAATACTCTTTACCTCTATCACGTATGACAGCGGCTGGAAATGCTTGGTTGACGGTGTTCCCGTTACCCCCTATCAGGTAGATGATGCTTTGCTCGCTTTAGAAGTCGGCGAAGGCTCGCACACGGTTGAATTTAAGTATCAGCCGGCAGGCTTAAAAGCGGGAGCTGTTATCAGTGTTGCCGTTATTGCGCTTATCGCTTTATACTTCATACTGAAAAAAGCGCTGATTCGCGCTATTGCAAAAGCGACCGATAACATGTTAGCGCACAAATAAATTCTAAAATAAGCACAAGGAGACTCCCCTTGTGCTTATTTTTATTTAATCGATTTTCGACCGGCAAAAAGCTTTTGTACAAATCCGAAAAAAACCGAAACTTTTGCGCACAAAATTCTACAATAATATGCATTGAAAATATATGTCGAAAATATTAGAATAATAGTATAAAGCTTTAGGAGGAAATATAATATGGCAGATGTACTTACGCGTTTTAATTCACTTCCCTGCGGTCCCATCGGCATTATTGCGATGAAGGGTTGCGAAGATATTGTTAATAAAATTGACAAATACCTTGTCAAATGGCGCACCGAAAGCACAAGCGAATTAAAAAACGAAATTGACTTAAAGGGTTATATTCGCGATACATATCAAGTTCCGGTCTTCTTACCGCGTTTCGGCTCGGGTGAAGCAAAGGGTGTTATCCAAACGAGTGTCAGAGGTATGGACCTTTACATTGTATGCGATTGCTTTAACTATGGCGTCACCTACAAAATGTACGGTCAAGAGGTGCCGATGAGCCCGGATGACCACTTTGCCGATTTAAAGAGAATTATCGCCGCAGCCGGCGGTCACGCAAAGAGAATCACCGTTGTAATGCCGATGTTATACGAAGGCAGGCAGCACAAGCGCTCCGGCAGAGAAAGCCTGGATTGCGCGCTTGCTTTGCAGGAATTGGCTTCGATGGGTGTTGAAAACATCATCACCTTTGATGCGCATGACCCGCGCGTTTCCAATTCCATTCCTCTTAAGAGTTTTGAGAATGTGCACACCAATTATCAAATGATTAAAGCACTGATTAGAGAGGTGCCCGATATCAAGATTGATAAAGACCACTTAACGATTATTTCCCCCGACGAGGGCGGCTTAGGCAGATGTATTTTCTATGCAACCGTTTTAGAGCTTGAGCTCGGTATGTTCTACAAGAGAAGAGACTATTCCCAGATTATAGACGGTAGAAACAAAATCATTTCCCACGAATACCTCGGTTCCGACCTTGAGGGCAAGGATGTTATCATTGTGGATGACATGATTTCCTCGGGAGACTCTATGATTGATGTTGCTAAGCAGCTCAAAGCCCGCAAGGCAAACAGAGTCTTTATCTGCTCTGCATTCGGACTTTTCTGCAACGGACTTGAAACCTTCGATAAAGCTTATGAAGACGGTCTTTTCACAAAGGTATTTACCACCAACACCATTTATCGCACCGATGAACTCAAAGAGCGCGATTGGTACTGCGAAGTGGATATGAGCAAATACATCTCTTACATTGTGGAAATTCTCAATCACGACGCTTCCATTGAAAGCATCATTGATACGGAAGACAGAATTAAAAATCTTTTAGTCAGAAAAGGCTATAAAACCGAAAAATAATCAAAAAGGCTTCTCATTGAGAAGCCTTTTTTTGTTTACAATACAACCCACATCGCAAGATTGGTAAAGAAAAGCGGCTGCCTCGAAAGACAGCCGCTTTTTTACATTTTAGATTTATGGCAGCGGAATAATCGGTGTGTCGTAATCCTCTGTAATGCTATCTGCGGTTTTACCGTAATTCCTGCTCATTAAGACAATGGAAACATCACTGATGCCGACAATGCCGTCCATATCAATATCCAAGCTATCGTTAGCGGACATAAAATTGCCGCTCTTTAAGAGCAAGGAAATATCCTTGATATTAATAACACCGTCTTTTAATACCTCGCCGATAGGCTCATATTTTTCCACCTGCGCGATATATTCTTCTTTATAATCAGTGGCTTTAATGGATACGGTATCAACCTTAATCAACAAGCCGAACTTAGATAAGAAATAGACATCATATGTCGCCGCTGCCGCAAATTCCACGGTAAACACACCGCTTTCGGAATCTGCCGTGTATTTCAAATCGCCGTTTTTGTACAAGTACATTGTTGCGGGAACACCGGCAAGCTGCTCGTAGGTATATTGAACGGTATAAATATCATCAAGCGGAATAAACTTGATATCGTTAGCCTTAACATACTGATACAGCGGTGTGGTAGCGCTTTTTTCCTCATTGAATTTATAAGAGGTCACTACCAAATCATCATAAGCTTTCAATGATAAATCACTGTCATAATAATAGCCGATTGCATGGTCGCCAACTTCAATCACGCTTCTGTAAACTGTCAGCTTTTTAATCGGGCAACCGATAAATGAGCCGGAACCGAGAACCACATTTTTCGCATTCTGCGGAATCGTTAAACTGCTTAATGAGGAGCAACCGAAAAATGCAAAGCTGTTTACAAGCTTCATATAACTGCCTAAGTTGACACTTTCAAGCGCAGTATTTGCAAAGGCATAGCTGCCGATATTGCCAAGCTTTGCAGCAGTAAAGTCTACTGTTTTTAAAGCGCTGCATGCATCGAAGCAGTGCTCGGAAATGCCGGTAACGCCTGCCGGAATCGTAATACTCTCAATCAAAGCGGAATTTTGGAATGCCGAAGGCGCAAAAGCGGTTATGGTGGATAAAATACTGTTATCCGCGCTCGCTTGCGGGTGCACCAAAAGTGTTTTCCCGTCACCGCTATACAGTGTGCCGGCGGAAGAAGTAAAATAAGTATTGTGCTCATCCACATTAATCGCTGTCAGCTCAGTGGCTTCAAACAGAAGCTCGTTATAGTCAAAATCCTCTACATAGCGAGAAATGCTTAAGGTAGTTAAAGTAGAAATATAAGAATCCAACGCACCCTCTTCCACTGCGGTCACATAGGCATAATCCGAGCCGAAGGGATCGGGTGCATCATTATCATCATCCACAATAGAAGACAGTGTCGGTGCGCTAATCTTTTTATCGGCATCATAGCACAAACGGAGCGGGATAGTCAGCTCGGTTGTCTGCGAAGCGGAGGAGAGA
>ONWY01000188.1 GCA_900321665.1 uncultured Eubacteriales bacterium | reverse complement strand
CCTGTTGGGCAACAAGCTGCTCCATGATTTTCTTTTTGCGCTTCATTTCTTTATATTTGGCGCGCTTGATTTTTAACTTTTTCAGCTCGATAGCCTCTTTTTCCAGCTCCTGCTGAAGCAAAGGCGCATATTGCTCTCGTTCTCGCGCATTGTAGTTGCGGGAAATGATAAAGGGAGGCCGTTGCTTTACCTGCAGGTGAATTTTGCCGATATATTCGCCCGCTATGCCGATAGCACACAGGGTTATGCCGAAGAAAATAAACAACAGCGCTATCAAAATCGCAGCCTCCGAAAAGCTTTGGGAGCGAATAAGGTTAAAAATGATATAAAACAGCAAGTAGAGAATGCCGAAGGTAACCGTGCCCAGCCCGATGTATAACGGCCAGCGCAGCGGTTTCACGGAAAAGGCAACCAAGCCGTCAAACGCATAGGAGAAAAGATTCGCCAGGGTCCACTTGGATTGACCGCCGTTGCGCTCTTGAATTTCATAGGGCACATAGCGCGTATTGAACCCGACCCAGGCAAATAAACCCTTTGTAAAGCGGTGGTACTCGCTCAGCTCCAAAATGGCATCTGCCACATTGCGCCTGAAGCAGCGAAAATCGCTTGCACCGCCGACAAATTCTATGCCGCTGATGCGGGTCATAATTTTATAAAATTTTGCTTTTGCAAAGCGGGCAAACGAGCTTTCGTCCTGCCGCTCCTTTGCAAAGGCGGCAATGCAGTCGTACTCGCTGTGCTTTTCAAGCAGATCTACCATCTTCGCCACGAGCTCGGGGCGCTGCTGCAAATCGGCATCAATAAAGCAAAGGTAATCGCCCTTCGCCGCCTTTAAGCCGGCATACATGGCTGCCTCTTTGCCGAAGTTGCGGGAAAAGGAGATGATATTGATACCGGCATAATTTACATAGAGCTTTTTTAACAGAGAAAGGGTGTGGTCGCTGCTGCCGTCGTTCACAAAAATGTATTCTGTTTTATATGGCAGCGGGGAAAAGACGGCATTTGCCGCTTCAAAAAATTTCTCAACGCACTCTTCCTCATTAAAGCAGGGAATAATCAGTGATAATGTCATAAATCCACCTTAATTTACTGTAATCAAAGCTATTGTAACACACAAAGGATAAATTTTCCACTATTTTATTATGAATGTTGCCTATAGAATAGTTTGAAGTCATAACAAGTAAAAAAAGAAAAGCCATCCTATTGGATGACTCCCCATACATTTGATGTTGGCATTACCTATTTTCCCGGGCCGTCGCCAGCCAAGTATTGTCGGCGCGAAAGAGCTTAACTACCGTGTTCGGAATGAGAACGGGTGGACCCTCTCCGCAATCAACACCAACTTTCTAATGCTTGAGTATTATACAACAAAGGTGTGGGTTTGTCAACAGCTTTTTTTATTTTTTTCAAAAAAGTTTGAAAATTGTCAAAGAGAGCCGAAAAATAGGGCTTTTCTTCCCTTCGCCGGGGCAGAAAAAGCAGGCATTTCGGTTGCGGGCGCGGCGGCAAGCGGTTGCAGCCGTTTGAGATAGGTGCGCAGCACAATTTTTAGCTGCAAGAGAGAATTGGCGTTCTCAATATGCCCTTTGACACGTAGCAAATAATCGGCATAGCGAGAGTCCTTCGACATACCCGAAAGCAGCTGTTCATACGCAAGCAACAAGGCGCGGCAATCATAAAAGCGGCGGCGCGCATCCCAAAAGTGAAAAGCGGATACCTCGCTCTGCGCCCTTAAAAAGGAAAACAGCGCGCGGTTTTTGCCTGCCGGTTCCACGGCAATTAACTGCATGGTAAAGCCGGCAGCCGCTAAGCACTGCTCTAATTGCCACGCGCTCCAAGCGGCATCACAGGTGCTGCAGGGCGGGAGCAACAGCGCGGTATCCGCGCCTAAGGAATAGCACTCGCAAAGCGAGCCGAAGGTGCGCTGCAATTCTTCGCACAGCGCGGCAGCGCCCTGTTTTCCGGCGGCAGCGGTGTGCTTGCCCGCAACCGGGGCGGGGATATATTCCAGCTCTAAATCTGCAAACAAGCAGCGAAACAATTCATTTTTCAAAAAGCCATAGGGCAAACAAATATGCATAAGCACCTCCGTGATGGTGATTCAACCGCAGTATGGGCAGCGGCAGCGCAAATTATACATTGACTTTTGAAAGGGAATGGTATAAAATATAGCGGTATTGCGAAAGCGCGGTTTGGATGCGCGGTAAGCAGTGCGCTTGATAATGATTTGCTTCCATAGTTAAATGGATATGAGAACCTGAGCCTGTCGGCTCAGAACCTCGGCGTTCGCTCGTCAAAACAAGTTCCGCAACAGAAAGAAATTGCGAGCAATTCCTTTAGTGTTGCTACATTTGTTTTTCCTCTCCCCAAAAAGTTTCCTGCGGAATACTTTCCGGGGTCCCCATTGGTTGCTCGGCTAAACAAACCCCTTGATAAGGTTTGTCTGATTGATAAGATGTTTTCTTTTATATAGATATGCCTCCATAGTTAAATGGATATAACAAACCCCTCCTAAGGGTTAGTTGTAGGTTCGATTCCTACTGGGGGTGCCAGAAAAAGTCACCGCAAGGTGACTTTTTTCGTTAAATGGATATAAGAACCTGAGCCTATCCGGCTCAGAACCTTGGCGCTCGCTCGTCCAAACAAGTTCCGCAACAGAAAGAAATTGCGAGCAATTCCTTTAGTGTTGCTTCATTTGTTTTTCCTCTCCCCAAAAAGTTTCCTGCGGAATACTTTTCGGGGTCCCCATGGGTTGCTCGGCTAAACAAACCCCTCCTAAGGGTTAGTTGTAGGTTCGATTCCTACTGGGGGTGCCAAGAAAAAACACCATTTTTGATGTGATTCAAAAATGGTGTTTTTTCAATGAAAGCCACCTGTCGGTGGGTGAAATCCTCGCAGATACTCGGGTGAAATCGCAAGCGATGCAGCCGAGCGGCGCAAGGTGTCGCGAATGCCAAGGTTCCGGGCACCAACTCCAAATCTTCGATTTGGCAAGTTGGTCGGGTTCTTCTATCCGCTAAAGCGGATGGTGGATTTGATTTTATCTTTTGCATCGCAAAAGATTTCATTCCCTTTGTGCTCATTGCAAAATATATATCCATTGAAAAACAGGGCTGCTCCTGTCGGTTTTGAGTGTGGTTATCCGCAATAACGCAGTAACAAACCCAAGCGCATTTTGTTGAAAAAAATAAAAAGATAGCTTATAATCATAAACGGGAGTTGAGAACAGCTCTACCTTTCTAAACCGTTGGTATATGGTAAAGTAATTTTCTTTAATTTATAATTGATTTAGAAAGGAGAGATATTATGCATATATGTAAAGCGTTTGAGATGAAAGACCCAAACGAGCAGTATCATCACTTAACCCGGTTAAGCATAGCAGTTACATACGAACCCGGTTTCTATTTGCTGATTTGCTCTCTAATTTCGTTAAAAATACTCGCAATACGACAGTATTTCTTCGTTTTTTGCCTCA
>ONWY01000150.1 GCA_900321665.1 uncultured Eubacteriales bacterium | reverse complement strand
TATTGACTATTCACACTATGGTGCCACTCTTTTAATTGATGGCAGTGTGAACCTTATTTTGGCGGATGGGGCAACCGTCAACTTAAATAACAGTGGGGGAAATTCTCTCATGGCGACGGGCACCCTCTCGTGTCTGAGCCTTTACGGGCAAAGCGGACAAAGCGGCAGGTTTTCTTGCGAACACGGAAATTTGCGGCTTGCCGACTTTTGCCAGTACGGCGGCAATGTTGATATTGACGGCTCGGTGAGCACACTCACTGCTACTATCGCAAGAGGCAGCATGCAGACAAAAAGCCTTAGCGCAAGCTCCGGCTTTTACATCACCGGCGGTACAGTGGATGTGGGTTCCAGCACAACCGCAGTTGCCAATACCATCGGTTGGACCGATATGACAGATAGTATCCGTTTTGATACCCTGAAACGTGTCGGCGAAAATGCCGGCGTAAGCGTTGCCGAGGGCGAGGCGTTCACAGATGGCACCAATGTCTACTCAGGCACACTGAGTGCCGAACAGATTGCGGCGCTGCAGGGGCAAACACTCGTTCCCTACACCCTGCATCACTTCGGCGCACCCGAATGGAATTGGAGCGAGGATTATGAGCATGCCTCAGCGACATTCCACTGTGTGGATGATGGCTGTGATTATTCCAAAACGCTGAAAGCCGTGGTTATCAAAAGCAATGAGCAGGTGCCCACTTGTACGGCAACCGGCAGTGTTGCGTGGGAAGCCGGCGTTGAGTTTGAAGGCACCTCCTACACGGATAATCAAACAAAGGTGATTCCGAAATTAACGGATATGACGCGCCACCCCCGCGTGGAGCCGACCAAAACCACCGAAGGCAATATTGAATACTATACCTGCAATCGCTGCGGCAAGTATTTCACCTATGATGCGGATACAAGAGAGTATACCGAAATTGACCCGGCACAGACGGTTATTGCAAAACTGCCTGCTTCTAACGGCTACAGCTTGACACTTGATGACACCATTCAAATCAACTTTTTGATTGATGCCGCAACCTACGGCGCACAGGACGGGTATCTTGTTTATGAATATGTAAAAACCACACAAGAAGAGACCGCCGAAAGAGTGGATAGTGAAGAAATCGCAATAGAAAGCTTGGATGTTCATTCCGGCGATGATATTTACAATACCGATGTCATTTTAACGCTTTGTGCCGCTCCGGCGCAGATTGCGCAAGAGTATATCATTCGCATCTACAATAAATCGGGCGAACTCAAAGGCACCTTAACGGCTTCCGTTGCAGATTATTGCGAGCGCATGCAAGAGGATGCTACCTACGGTGAATTGATGCGTGCACTTTTAAACTACGGTCAGTTGGCAAATGAGTATTTCTCATATGCCGCATTGGTGGAAGGCGATTATGAAGTGCCGCATACCGAGGATTATCTGGCAGACCTTTCCGCAGAGGAAACCGCGGCTTTGGATGAAGCGGTAATTTCCCGACTTCATGCACAAGGCGCAGCACAAATCAAAGGCATTTCCTATATCGCACAAATAAATCCGGAATTTAAGTTTTACTTTAAAAACGCCACCTCTTTGAACGGTGCGGTAAGCGATAATTTAAATGCCGTGACCGAGACCGAAGGCAGTTATACTGTGGTGCGTGTATCCGGCTTAAAGGCAAGCGAGTTTGCAAAGACCTTTACCGTGTCTCTTGACGGAACGGAAATTGAATATAACGGCTATGCGTATATCAAAACCGCTCTAAAAAATGCAAATACAAAAGCATTGGCACGGGGTGTATTCCGCTATGCGCAGGCAGCCGAAAAAGCATTTAGTTAAGGAGGAAAACCATGGAATATATGACACCTGAAATGGAAATCATCACATTTCAATCGCAAGATGTTTTAACACTCAGTGATATCGGACACTCTCCTTGGCAAACGGGAACAGAAGAATTTGAGTTTTATTAAACCATTCTCGGGCAAGCGCCTCTTCCATAATTTGGGAAATAACCTTGTAAAAAAACATCAACGGCATGATGACCGGTTAGCGGGCTTTTCCTGCCAATTTGTCAAAAGCTTTCGGTGCTTTCCCGCTCTTTTACACCGGTTTTCACAAATCAGTTAGCGGTTGCCGCTATGTGTGTCTTCTCACTGAGCAAAACGCTGCGCAGGCAGCCATAGGCGAAAAGAGATAAATCGCACATTCGATTGCATAAAAAACACTATATAGACAAAAATAGCACATCCTAATCGATGTGCTGTTTTTTAGTCGTTTATAAACTTGTCCTGTAAAAAACTATTATCATTTATATAATCAACTGTGACTAAAAACTAATCAAAATACTAAACAAGTATTTCATTTTTACAAAATCAAGAAAAGCCCTCATTTATTCATTCGAACAGATGAGGGCTTTCTTTACAAGAGTATAAAGTCAACAAAATATCATACTCTCTCATTCAAATCCGAAAAATCGGTGTTAAATACAATCTCGCTTGGCATTTCGCTTTTTTGCAAAAACATCAACATATAAATGGGAAAATAAGTCACTTTGCCTTTGTTATCTACATTCCCATTGCAAAACACATAGCCTTCTTCTATTGCATACTCTGCAATACTCAAAACAT
Organism: uncultured Eubacteriales bacterium; assembly: GCA_900321665.1. GTDB lineage: Bacteria > Bacillota > Clostridia > Oscillospirales > Acutalibacteraceae > RUG714. The sequence goes on along the minus strand of ONWY01000150.1, from coordinate 1,558 downwards.
TATCCATTGCATTGTGTCGGTAATAATCTTTACCGGACTTAATCTCTATTGGGAGTACTTTCCCTTCCTTCTCAATCACAAAATCAAGTTCGCCGTACTTTTTGCTGTTATAGTAGTACAAAGTGTAGCCGTGTGCGCTTAGTTCTTGCGCTGCAACATTTTCATAAATCGAACCGAAATTTATGGTTGTTTCGTGTTGTAAGATTTTTAATTGAATTTCATTGCCGTATTGTGCTGCAAGCAAACCTACATCATTTGAAAACAGTTTAAAGAGATTCTGAGATTTTGAAAGTAAAAGAGGCACCTTCGGTTCATCAACTACATTTACCGGCAGAGCGACTCCTGCATTCTTAAGCCATAAAAAACTATCATAGTATTTATCAAAGCGTGCTTTATTGTGAAGGTTCTTGAAAATGAATCGCTTGTTTTTGGCATTTAATTCGCTCGGAATTAAATCAAAAATTTCATTGAGATATAAGCGGTTTTGCTCATCATATTTAGAAATATCTCGCTTATAAAGTCGCAGAATTGCCCGCTGTTCCTCTGCCACCTTACGAAGGTTTTTAGAGTCTAAATAAGCGGAAACTGCCGCCGGCATCCCGCCAACAATGAGGTATAGCTCAAACAAAGCCATCATTCTCTCGTGGACAAATGAATCCACCGGTTGCTTTTGTTCAAAGCATTTACGAAGGGCATCTATCACCTTTGCGCCGACACCATTCGCCCATGCAAACTCTTCAAAATCCAGCGGGTACATTTCCATGATATCCATATACCCCACCGGTGCGGAAACAATATCCTTGAAAACCGTACCGAGGAGTGACCCGCTGAGAATGTAATCATAGCTTCCTTCTTGAATCAAATACTTGATTTGTGTAATTAACTCTTTACACTCCTGCACTTCATCAAAAAAGATAATGGTCTCCCCCGGTATCATCTTTTCACCGAAAAGAGCCGATAAACGCAACAAAATATCTTCTGCTCCCTGTGCATCCTCAAAAATAGAAATATAATCGGGGTTTTCAATAAAATCTATTTTGATAACACTGCTATAATTAGAAGAAGTAAAAGCATCAATAATATATGACTTACCGACCTGCCTCGCACCGATCACCATAAGTGCTTTGCCGGGTTGATTCTTATAAAAATCCTCAATGGATTTAGTGATTTTTCTTTGGAGCATAATTATCCTCCTTAAATATTCTTGACATTAGAATAACACAAATCTTTAAAAAAATCAATCAAATTTTACACTTTTCCATACATTTTTCCAAAGATATTATATGCAAAAAACGCATTTTTCCATAATTTGTGCCACTATGCGCCAATTCTCATTTAGTCATACGCTCTACAGGCGGCAATTGCAAACAAATAATGTATCAGTTAAGATAAACTTTCAGGCACGGCAACAGCCGTGCCTGTTAAATTTTGATTTAGCGCACACTTCTTGCGCTAAATCAGCAACCGCTTAACGCCCTCCCTTGTCAGGGAGGGGGGACCGCTTGCGGTGGGCGGGTAGTTGTTTTTACTGAGTTTGTGGGGATTTGACTACCCCTCA
>ONWY01000171.1 GCA_900321665.1 uncultured Eubacteriales bacterium | reverse complement strand
AAAAGATATATTATAATTAAATCAAATAATTTTTGGAGGTAGAACCATGAGTGTTTTGAAGCTTATTTTAAAAATCGTTTGCGGTCTTGCTATCGTAGCTGTTATCGCAGTCGGTGCTTATTACCTGATCAACAAGTTCGTCGGTTCCGATGATGATGAAGATTGGGATGAGTTCGATTGCTTCGAGTGCGAGTGCGACGATTGCGAAGGCTGCGAGCTCAACGAAGCTGCTGAAGAAGTTGCCGAAGAGCCTGCAGAAGAAGCTGAGACCGAAGCAAAAGCTGAGGATGCTGAGTAATTCTAAACAAACCAAAAATAACAAGCGCGGTTTTCCGCGCTTGTTTTTTTACTAAATTACAAGTAATACTCCCCACCCGAGCAGTTCGTCGGTTCCGATGATGATGAAGACCGGGATGAGTTCGATTGCTTCGAGTGCGCGTGCGACGATTGCGAAGGCTGTTAGAGCGAAGAGGATAAATAAACAAAACAACATGAAAGGATTTGCTCGCAAATTCTTTCTGTTGTGTAGTTTATTTCGACGAGGGAGCGGGGATTAAAAGCTTAACCTCTTAACGCCTCCACTTGTCAGGGGAGGTGGCACGCGTTAGCGTGACGGAGGGGTAGTTATATAATGCAAGGCGCAGCCTTGCCACCACCATTCTTCTTTTTCTTTTTTCTTTCTTCTTTTTGCGAACACAGTGAAAACATAAATTGAAATTTTTCACGGTTTTAGGAAAAGTGCCTTTTTGCCCGCACCGCACTTGACAAAGGTTGTTTTTAAGTCTATTATTTTAAATAATATTGAATTTTAAAACAATTTTGTGGAGCACCTGCATACGCTGTGCCATTCCCGGCATAGCGCAGTCGTTTCCGTATCAAAAGAGGTTTTTTATGAAAAAGCTGTTGGTTGTAGTCGATATGCAAAATGATTTTATCGATGCGGCTTTGGGCACACCCGAGGCGCAAGCTGTTGTGGGCGCTGTGTGCCGCAAAATAGAGCACTTTGAGGGCGATATTTTTGTCACCCTCGATACCCACGGTGAAAACTATTTGCAAACTCTCGAGGGCAAAAAGTTGCCGGTTCCCCACTGCATTGAGGGCAGCGAGGGGCACAAGCTCAACCCGCTTGTGGAGCAGGCACTGCGCAAAAAGGCATATACCACTATCACCAAAAACACCTTCGGCTCTTTTGATTTAATTAAAAAAATCAAGGCAGCATATGAAACCGATGCCATTGAAATAGAACTAATCGGGCTGTGTACGGATATCTGCGTGGTCTCCAACGCACTGCTGCTGCGAGCGGCGTTTCCGAATGTGCCTGTTTGTGTGGATGCCGCCTGTTGCGCCGGCGTTACCCCCGCAGCGCATGAAGCGGCATTGGTGACAATGAAAAGCTGCCAAATAGATATCATATAATTGAGGTAAAGAAAATGTTTGATGCAAAGAAAACCAAAAGCGAGTGCGTCGCGTGGATTCGCTCCTTTTTTGAGGAAAACGGAAAAGGCTGCAATGCCATTGTCGGTATTTCCGGCGGTAAAGACTCCTCTATTGTTGCCGCGCTGTGTGTAGAGGCGCTCGGCAAGGAGCGCGTTATCGGGGTGCTGATGCCAAACGGCGAGCAAAGCGATATCGATATGGCGCAGCTGTTGGTGAAGCACTTGGGCATTCAAAGCTACACGGTGAATATTCAGGCTGCCTTTGAAGGGCTCAAGCAGGCATTACCCTTTGCGCTCTCCGAGCAAAGTGTTATCAACCTGCCGCCGCGCCTGCGCATGGCGGCGCTGTATGCCGTTTCCCAAAGCCACAACGGCAGAGTGGCAAACACCTGCAACCTTTCCGAGGATTGGGTAGGCTACTCCACCCGCTACGGCGATGCCGCCGGCGATTTCAGCCCCTGCTCGCATTTAACCGTGCAGGAGATGAAGGCAATCGGCAGAGAGCTCGCCCTGCCCGAGGTTCTCATTGAGAAGCCGCCGATAGACGGCTTGAGCGGCAAGACCGATGAAGATAATTTAGGCTTCACCTATGCCGAGCTCGACCGCTATATCCGCACCGGCGAGATTGAAAGCGCGCAGAGTAAAGAGCGCATTGACCGCTTGCATCGCATCAATGCCTTTAAGCTTAAGCTGATGCCCGCATTTGACCCGCACATTGCCACCTGCGAAGAGCAGTAATTCTACCCGCCAAAACACACCCGAGCTCCCGCAAGGCAACCCTTGCGCAGAAAGGATAATCATGAAATTTCAACCGATTATAGAATCCCTGTTAGATACCGATTTGTACAAATTCAATATGGACCAGGTCATTTTCCACAAGCATACGGATTTGACCGGTGAGTATTACTTCAAGTGCAGAAATGAAGGCATCGTTTTCACCCGCGAAATGCTTGAGGAAATCAATGAGCAGATTGACCACCTGTGCACCCTGCGCTTTACCAAGCAGGAGCTGGATTACCTGCGCTCCATTCGTTTTATTAAAAAAGACTATGTGGAGTTTTTGCGCCTGTGGCGCCCGATTCGCGAGTATGTGGAAACCTCGCTTGATGATAGCGGCAAGTTAAGCATTGTGGTCAGAGGTCCGCTCTTTTCCGCGATGCAGTTTGAAATTTTCCTGCTCGAGATTGTCAACGAGGTCTATTTCAGAATGCAGTATGATTATGAAGCGCTGCTGCGCGAAGCGCAAAAGCGCCTCGACCAAAAAATTGCCGATTTTAACAGCGGTAAATATAGCTTTCCCTTTGCCGAGTTCGGCTGCCGCCGCAGGCTTTCGCGCGAGTGGCAGGAGACCGTTATCAAGCGCTTTGCAAGCGAAACCGAAAACTGCGCCGGCACCTCCAATGTGTACTTTGCCATGAAATATCACTTAACCCCCATCGGCACCTATGCGCATGAATTTGTGCAAATGTACCAGGGTATTGACTCCATCCCCCTCGCCTACACCAACCACTATGCCATGCAGGATTGGTATGCAGAGTATAAGGGCGATAACGGTACGGCGCTGACCGATACCATCACCACCGATTTGTTTTTGCTCGATTTTGACCGCTCCATGGTCAATAACTATAACGGTGTGCGCCACGATAGCGGTGATCCCTACGCTTGGGGCGAGAAAATCATCGCACACTACCGCAAGTATGGCGTAGACCCCAAAACCAAGCTCCTGCTCTTTAGCGACAGCTTAGATTTCGAGCGTGCGCAAGAGCTGTATGACCACTTTAAGGATAAAACCAAGGTATCCTTCGGTATCGGCACATTTTGTTCCAATGATACCGGCGTTACCCCGCTCAATATCGTTATCAAGCTGCAGTTTGTCAACGGCAGACCGGTTGCCAAGCTCTCGGACACCCCGGGCAAAGCGATGTGCAAAGACCCCGATTATCTCAAATATCTCAAAGACTCCGTCGCCTTCCGCCTGCACCGCGAGCAAGAATAAAAAAACCGCCATAGGCGGTTTTTTTACGCTCACTTTGTTCGCTTAGAGAAGAGAGAAGAGAGAAGAATGAAGGGCGACACATTCGCACTTGATTATATTTGTTTAGATGTAATCCGAATTTGGCTTAAATATGAGAAAAAAGATTATATCAAACTTTTTGGGGAAGAGGAGAAATAAACGAAGCAACATTAAAGGATTTGCTCGCAAATTCTTTCTGTTGTGTAGTTTGTTTCGACGAGGGTGAGGGTGCCCCTCCCACAATTATTCATTATTCATCATTCATTATTCATTAAATTCTAATTTGGGAGCTCTACGAGCCCCACAAATTAGAATTTATCCTTCGGCTTCGCCACAACACTCGCCGCCACACCGCAAAGCATCGCTGCGGTGATACCTGCCGCAGCCGCCGTCATCGGTCCGGTCAATACCCCGATAAGCCCCTGTTCATCTATCGCTTCCTTTGCGCCCTTCACCATGTTGGCGCCAAAGCCGAGCAGCGGCACCCCGGCGCCCTCCTCGGCAAAATTCCAAAGCGGTTCGTAAAGCCCGAGCGCGCCGAGCACCACGCCCGTCACCACAAGCCCGACCAATATCCTCGCCGGTGTCAACGCGGTTTTATCAATCAAAAGCTGGATAATCCCGCAAATCAACCCGCCGACCAAAAAAGCCTTTAAAAATATCATCTTTCTTCATCCTTGTATCCTATTTTAGTGCAGCGCCTTTTTCGGTGCTGTTTTTTGTTTGCACCTTTCGTGCACTTCATTATTGTATTTTCTCCCGCCCGCGGCAAATTATGAATAAAGCGCGATGTTTGTTGAAAACTATACTTGGTGATAGCAATGAAACGCAAAGAATATAACACATTGGTGCAAAGCGCAGCGCCCAAAAGCAAGCTTGCGCTCAATTTTTGCAAAGCTTTTTTGGTCGGCGGGTTGATTTGCACCCTCGGGCAAGCGCTCCTTGAGCTCTACCAAAGGCTTGGCGCGAGTGAGGATAATGCAAAAATCATCACTTCCGTTTCGCTCATTCTCATCAGCGCGGTTTTAACCTCGCTGAGCCTTTATGATAAAATTGCCAAGTTTGGCGGCGCGGGCACGCTTGTGCCGATTACCGGCTTTGCCAATGCAGTGGTCTCCCCCGCGCTCGATAATAAGCCCGAGGGAAAAATTCTCGGCACCGGTGTGCAGATGTTTTCCATCGCAGGCCCCGTCATTGTCTATGGTGTGCTGGCGGCAAATGTGTATGGACTCATTTATTATTTACTAAAACTTTTTAAGGTGGGGGTATAAATGGCACTTAAGCTCGGTAAATCCATTGTGTATGAAGCCGCGCCGACCATTTCCTATTGGGCGGCATGCGTCGGCAAAAAAGAGGGCGAAGGTCCCTTTAAGGATAAATTTGATAAAGTCTTTACCGATACCACTATGGGCAAGGCAAGCTGGGAGGAGAGCGAGAGCGAGTTTATCAAAGCCGCCGCAGAGATTGCGCTCGCCAAGGGCAAGCTGACTTGGGCAGATGTGGATTGCATTTTTTCCGGCGACCTGCTCAGCCAGTGTATCGCTTCCAACTATGCTTTTTCGGAAATCGGCGCGCAGTTTTGCGGGCTTTACGGTGCCTGTTCCACCATGGCGCTCGCGCTGATTAACGGTGCCAATCTGGTCGAAACCGGCGCTGCCGGCAGGGTGCTTGCCGCCACCGGCTCCCACTTTTGCTCCAGCGAGCGGCAGTTCCGCTTCCCGCTGGAGTACGGCTCTCAGCGCGCTCCCACCACCCAGTGGACCGTGACCGGTGCGGGTGCCGCCATGATTGAGAGCGGCAGCAGCGCCGCCAACCGCGCAGGGGTGAGAATCCGCGCCGCGCGCTTCGGCGAAATCAAAGACCTCGGCATTACCGATGCCGGCAATATGGGCGCGGCGATGGCACCGGCAGCTTCCGCGACAATCGCGGGCATTATGCAGGATTTAAAGTGCGATTTGAGCGATTTTGATACCATCGTGACCGGCGACCTCGGTCATATCGGCAGCGATATTCTCTATGAATATTTAAGGAAAGAGTACGCGCTCGATATCGAGCAGCGCCACGAGGATTGCGGCAAACTGATTTTCGAGCGCGAGCGGCAGGATGTGCACGGCGGCGGCTCCGGCGCGGGCTGCAGCGCGAGCATGCTCTGCGCCCACTTCCTCGGCGAGCTCGCCGCAGGCAACCTGCAGCGCATCCTCTTTGTCCCCACCGGCGCCCTGCTCTCGGCAACCACCGTCAAGCA
>ONWY01000169.1 GCA_900321665.1 uncultured Eubacteriales bacterium | reverse complement strand
GACCTTGCAAGGGAGGCACGGACGACAAGAAAATGGCAGATATAATTGTTGGAGCGGAGCAGATCGGGGTTAAAGTCCGATTTCAGGTTCGGCTGGAAAACCGCTCCGTTCGAAGAAAAGCGGGATTGGATTACCAAAGCCACCGAACAGCGGTATTATGATTTCGTTGCCAATGAGGAATATCGCAGGGCATATATTCGAGAAAAGAATCCCGATTGGGCTGAAATACTAAAACGCAATCCGAAATTTATCAATGAACCGTTTTTTACCAAACAACTTGACAATCAGGCAAAAAAGATATTGCAGCAATATGCTTTCGGCAGGTTAATTGCCGCTGGAGATAACCGCTATCTTTCCGGTGATTTGTTGCATTTATTAAAGCACCTTGTGAACACCTCAAGTGATGTCGGCACCGTAACATTAGAGTATGAACTGTTGCGCGAAGGAGAATTTTATGCCCCTTGTGCACAGTATCCGCAAAATGATAAATATGTGCTTTTGCGTAACCCGCATATTGCACGAAATGAAGAAGCAGTTGCCAAGCCGATACACGAAGTCGGCTATTTCAGAAAGAAATATTTATCGCACTTAAACTATGTCATTATGGTCGCTTCCTCCACTCTTATCCCCGAGCGATTGGGTGGTGCGGATTTTGACGGCGATATGATTAAAACCATTGCCGCACCTTTGATTAACAACTGTGTGGCAAGAAACTACGCAAGCGAAGGTTCATTTGATGCTTTCTCACAGCAATATCCTGTTTTGAAAATCCCATCCGTCACACCGCTTGAACGCGATGCTAACGATTGGCGTGCGCGCATGGAAACGGTTAAAAACACCTTTAATGCTCGCATCGGGCAGATCTGCAACGCCGCGTTTGACAGGAGCATTGTTGCCTATGACGAAAGCCGAAGCGAAGAAGAACGCCGAGCATGCCGCGAGGAAACGGAATTGTTGGAAATCTTAACAGGTTTGGAAATTGACTCGGCAAAAAGCGGCGTCAAGCCCGATTTAAGCGAGTATCTCACTCACAAAACAGCGGAGCGCAGCCGCTTTTTAAAATACAAAAGCATTGCCGCCGATGAGAGCACGAAACAGTGGTTTGAAGAAACAAAGAAAAAGAAGTTAGACAAATTCTTTGCCGAAACCGATTGGAATGCCGTTACGGCGAATGTGGAAAAACTGCCGCACTTTGCACTGATGCTTGAAAAGAACACACCGAAACAAAAGCCAAAGCCGGCAAGTGATGAAGAATTATTCCCGTTTGCGAAATCTAAAGATTGGAAAAAACAATTAAACCAAAGCGATTTAGAATTGATTCAGGCGGTGATTGCCGATTATGAGCAGGCACTCAGGCATATTCGCATCAGCCGCTTATCGGCGGAAGAGATGAAACGGCACAGTGATGTGGAGCGCATCCTCTTTGCAAGAGGGCAGGAAAACGAATACACTGCCAATGAGCTTTACGGTTTGTTTTCTTCCGTAAACGCGGAGCGTATTGCCGCGTTGCGCCGAAAGTTAAGTGAAGAGCAGTTTCACCTGATGCCGTATGAGAAACGAATCGATTTTCTCCAAAATGCCATGATGCCCGATGCCTATGCAGCTTTTGACAACATAGAATTGCTTGCCGATTTCAGGTGTAACGGCTACCGCATTTTGGGTGATATTATCTGTGATTATGATGATAAATATATGGCACAGCAGCAAAAAGAAAGAGCCCTTCGCAGTGATACGAAGAGCGAACTGTTTAATACGATTATGCGCCTGTATCAATCAGACGCGAGCAGTGATTATACCCGCCTTGCCGCACGGTGTGTAAAACGATATATACGGGACAAAGGAATCCCCGCCGGTACGGCATTAAGGTGTGCCGTGGCACTCGGAAAACGGCAGTTTGCTTATGATGTTTTCCTTGCCGAACTCGAAAAAGAATTAATGGAAGAAAAAGATGCTCAACGAAAAAGAAGAATTTCTCGCTTACACAAGTAAGCCGGATTACCGCAAGGCGGATAAACACACCTACCTCGGCAGGTTTAATTTCGATATGCTCACCAAGTTTATCGGGTTAACCCGTGTATTAACCATTGTTGCCCGCGGGTATATGTTTGAAAGCGGAGAAGCGAATATTGACCGTGCAAGGCGGGCGCTTTGTGCTTGGTGCAGTGTGCCCGAACCAAAAAAAGACCAGCCGAAAAAGGCAGGTCAAAGTCAAACGGATTTCGGCTATCTGCACGAACAATTTCCGGAATTGGTAGATAGCAGCGGTAACGGTTGGTTTTATTCTTTTGTGCAGAACACAATGAGGTTCATAAAGGATAATCCCGAGAAAGTGCCAAAGCCGGATTTGAAAAAGCCGGAGCAATTAAAAGGCTTTGCCGCAGCGTGGCGCAAAAAGGTGATGCAATACCAAGTACCTCTCTATTCTGCCCACACCAAAGCCGCTTGGATTATTCGCTTTGATGATATTCTTGCCGATGCTCTCGAACAAGGGGCACTTCAAAACAAGGACTTTGAATTATCACCCGAATTTACGGAACAACTTATTTCCGCCACACCAAAAGGTGTAAAACCGGAAGTGCTGATTACGCTTTACAAATATTATATGGCAAACACGCAAGTCGGCACCGGTTGGGTTATCCTGCCTGTTACTAACTTTGACGCTTATTTCGGCACGACCGCTTTCGGCAGAAGATATCTGCAACTGTTAAAAGAAGCAAACATCATTGAAACCGAAACAGGTTACGGAGTGAGCAGATATACATTTCATTGAAACGCAGAAACGAGGTAATGATTATTTCGGAAATCGGTGATTTCAGCAATTTCAGTTCCCCTGACAAGATTCTTGCTTTTGCAGGTCTTTCACCATCAACATATCAGTCGGGACAATTGAGCAATGCATATTCACACATGGAAAAACGAGGCTCGAAATATCTTCGTTATGCAATATTTAACGCAACTCAGCATGTATGTGTATGGGTGCCGGACTTCTCAAATTATTTGGAAAAGAAACGAGCTGAGGGAAAACACTATTATGTTGCAGTTTCTCATGCTTCCAGAAAATTGATTCGTGTTATGTATGCATTAGAAAACAAAAAAGAGAGTTTTAAACGCTAACTGCGATTGTATTCAAATTCAGCGTTTTTAACGCTTAATTTGTTGCGTTTAAAATATGATTTATTCACAGTATTTTTAGACTTGACTTTTGATAGTTAGTCTCTCCCCAAAAAGTTTGCTTTGCAATACTTTTCGGGGTCCCCGTTGTAGGGTGCGATGTCCGCATCGCACCGAGTAGAATTCAGTTAACAGTTTACAGATTTATATCTTTTCTAATGATGAAAACTGTAAAAAGGGCAAAGTTAAAGTATTTTTGTTCGCAATTCGGTTTTTTGCCAATAACTGTATTCTGTTAACTGTTGACTGTTGACTATTTAGCGCACATAGTGCGCTAAATAAGAATTTATTGTGCAAAAGCGACAAATCATCACGCAAAATTTCGTTAAAATTAGGGGTTTCCATTCCGGAAACCCCTATTGACGTTCATTTTATAATATATAATAATAAAAATATATGTTTTTATCTCATTACGGATGTAAATGCATATAAAACACACATATTTGGTAACAATTTGTTTATTTGTTCGGCTGTTTTCAGCCGATGCCTGATGATTTGCAAAAATCATATGGTCAGCGGGCAAATCACAAGTAAACAATAGTTATAAATCATTAAGGCAACGCCGCATGGTTGATTGCGGTTTGCCGCGGATTATGCGGTGTTGCCTTAAAACCTCATTAAAAAT
>ONWY01000031.1 GCA_900321665.1 uncultured Eubacteriales bacterium | reverse complement strand
CATGTATAAAGCATCCGAGGTCGATGCCTTTTTGCAGGAGATTGCCGAGTCTTATGACAAGACCTTCCGCGAAAACGGCGAGCTTGTTAAGAAGCTCGGTATCCTTGCCGACAAGGTAGAGGAGTATCGCACCGAGGAGGATAACATCCGCGTGGCGCTGCTTGCGGCGCAAAAGGCTGCCAGCACCCTGACCAAGGAGGCGAAGGAGGAAGCGGAAAGCACGCTTGAAAAGGCGGCCGCCGAGTCTGCGTCTTTAGTCAGCGAGGCGCAGCAAAAGGCGCAGCAGGAGAAGGCGGAGGCGGATGCCTATGCCGCAAAGGTGATTTCTCAAGCAGACCAAAATGCCCACGAGACACTCTCCCAAGCCCAAAACAATGCAAGTGTTATTGTGGCGGATGCCAAGTTTAAGGCAGAGGCGCTCGTGGCGGAAGCCAACGAGGAAGCCAATCGTATCAAGGCAGATTACCTGCGCAACAAGAAAATTGAAGAGGTTGCGCTCGAAGCAATCAAGAAAGAGACTGCCAAGTTTAAGAGCGAGCTGCTCGAAACCTACAGAGCGCACATTTCCTTAATCAATGAAATCCCCGCCCTGATTGAGGTGGATGAAGCGGATTTTGAAACCGATGAGGAGGAAGCGGCAGAAGCACCCGCACCTGCAGAGGCGTCCGCCGCAGTGGAAGAACCCGAGAAAATCGAGAAACCCGCCGCAGTGGAAGAGCTCGCAGCAGCCGAGGAACCCGCAGCAATCGTGGAGCCCGCAGCGGATGCCGAAGACATCGATGATGAAGATATTGAAGATATCGAGGATGAAGACATCGATGATGAAGATATCGAGGATGAAGACATCGATGATGAAGATATCGAGGATGAAGATATCGATGATGAAGATATCGATGATGACGGCATCAATGATGAAGATGTTGACGACATCGATGATGAAGATATTGATGAAGACATTGATGATGGCGATATCGAGGAGCCCGAGGAGCTTGACGAAGATACATTAGAAGATGACAGCGTGCTCGAGGATATCGAGGAGGCTGATTTTGAAGAGGAGCCGGTCGATGAAAACCAGGTCAGCTTAGATGAAATGGTTTTGGGCGCGGCTGAGGAGGAAGCGCCTGCGTTTGAGCCGACCGCGCCGGCAATTGAACCGAAGGCAGAGGAGCCCGCACAGGCAGAGCAGCCTGCGGAGGAGGCAACCGAGCCCGCGGCACAGGAGAGCGAGCCTGCAGCAGAGCAAGAGAGCGAATCTGCAGCGCAAGAGCCTGCTAAGGAGGCAGATAGCGCCAAGGTGGCAAGAAAGCAGTCGTTTGAAGAGGCTTTTGCTGCTTTCTTTAATGATGATGACGATGATGAAGATGATTTTTCCGATTTAGATGATTTGGATGATGATTTGGATCTCGGCGATGATTTTGATGACGATGATTTCGATATGTTCGGCATGGATGATGAGGATGACGATGATGAGGAAGACGCATCACCCAGAGGCTTCGGCAGGCTGTTCAAAAGAAAGTAATCGGCATTACATAGATAAAGCCTTATTATTGCGATAAGAAGGCGGACATCGTCCGCCTTTGCGTTTTTTGCAAATGAATTTTGGAGGAAATACAATGGATTATAAAAGTACCTTAAATATGCTCAAAACAGACTTCCCGATGAGAGCGGGGCTGCCGCAAAGAGAGCCCGGCTTCCTTGAGCAGTGGTATGCAGAAGATATATACGGCAAGATGATGGAGAAAAACGAGGGCAAGCCGCTCTTTGTGCTCCACGATGGCCCGCCCTATGCCAACGGCGGCATTCACCTGGGCACCGCGATGAACAAGGTGTTAAAGGATTTCATTGTTAAGTATAAGAATATGACCGGCTTCAAGAGCCCCTATGTGCCCGGTTGGGATACCCACGGTTTGCCCACCGAGTTAAAGGCGCGCAAGAAGGCGGGCATCAGCGCCGATTCCACCATTTCCGATGTGGAGCTGAGAAAGATTTGCCGCGATTTTGCCAACCAATATATTGATGAGCAGCGCAACCAATTCAAGCGCCTGGGTGTCTTGGGCGAGTGGGATAATCCGTATATCACCCTGACCCATGATTTTGAAAAGGAGCAGGTGAAGGTTTTCTCCGAAATGGCGGAAAAGGGCTACATCTACAAGGGCTTGAAGCCCGTGTATTGGTGCTCGGATTGTAACACCGCGCTCGCCGAGGCGGAAATCGAGTATAGCGATGATGATTGCTACTCTATCTATGTGAAGTTTAATGTGAAGGACGATAAGGGCATTTTGGCAAAGTACGGTGCCGATGTTTCTAAAACCTCCTTCGTGATTTGGACCACCACAACCTGGACCTTGCCCGGCAACCTCGCCATTTGTGTCGGCCCGCGCTTCGAGTATGCGCTCGTGCACTGCGAGGATGAATACTTTGTCATGGCAAAGGAGCTGTGCGAGGCGGCGATGGCGGAGTACGGCAAGGCATATGAAATCGTTGCCACCATGCAGGGCAGCGAGCTGGAGTACATCACCTGTCAGCACCCCTTCTTAGAGCGCGAGAGCCTTGTGATTGTGGGCGAGCATGTTACCCTCGAGAGCGGTACCGGCTGCGTACACACCGCGCCGGGCTTTGGTGTGGAGGACTTCGATGTCTGCAAGAATTACCCCGAAATCGGCATTGTGGTGCCGGTCAACGACAAGGGCGTTTTGACCGAGGAGGCAGGGCAGTTTGCAGGCCTTACCACCGATGAAGCCAACAAAAAGATTGCCGCTTTCTTAGAGGAGCAGGGCAACCTGTTTGCACTCAAAAAGATTGTCCACCAATATCCGCATTGCTGGCGTTGTAAAAACCCGATTTTGTTCAGAGCAACCAGCCAGTGGTTCTGCTCTGTGGAGGACTTCAAGGAGGATGCCTGCAAGGCGGCAGACGGTGTGAAGTGGTACCCCGGTTGGGGACTTGAAAGAATTAAGAATATGATTCGCGAGAGAAAGGATTGGTGCATTTCCCGCCAGCGTAAGTGGGGCGTGCCGATTCCCGTGTTCTATTGCGACAGCTGCGGTAAGGAGATTATCGACAAGGCGCTGATGCAAAAGGTGGCAGATGTCTTTGGCGAGGAGGGCTCCGATGCCTGGTTTGCCCATGAAGCCGATTACTTTATGCCGGCAGACTACACCTGCCCGCACTGCGGCGCTGCAAAAGGCTTCTCGAAGGAGAAGGATATTATGGATGTTTGGTTCGATTCCGGCTCCTCGCACCGCGCGGTTTGCAAAAACAGAGATTACCTGCATTGGCCGGCAGATGTATACCTTGAGGGTGCCGACCAATACAGAGGTTGGTTCCAATCCTCGATGCTGACCAGCGTTGCCACCACCGGCAAAGCGCCTTATAAAGAGGTCATTACCCACGGTTGGGTGGTTGACGGTAACGGCAGGCAGATGCACAAGTCGCTCGGCAACGGCATTGCTCCCGAAGAGGTAATTGACAAATACGGTGCGGATATCCTGAGGCTGTGGGTAGCTTCCTCGGATTACCATGCCGATGTGAGAATCTCGCCCGATATCTTAAAGCAGTTGAGCGAGGTTTACAGAAAAATCAGAAACACCGCTCGCTTCATTCTCGGCAATATTGATGATTTTGACCCGAATACCGATATGCTGGAGCAAAGCGAGCTGGAGGAAATCGATTTGTGGGCTTTGAGCGCACTCAATAAGCTGATTGCTTCCGTGCGCGCGAGCTACGATAAATATGAGTACCACACCATTTTCCATGCCGTGCACAATTTCTGCGTGCTCGATATGTCTAACTTCTATTTGGATGTGCTTAAGGACAGGCTCTATGTGGAAAAGGCGGATTCCAAAACCAGGCGTGCGGCGCAGACCACGATTTACAAGATTTTGGATGCACTGTGCCTGTTGATAACACCGATTTTGGCATTCACTGCCGATGAAATCTGGAAGGCGATGCCCCATGATGCTTCGCGCAATGCCGACAGTCCGCTGCTCAATGATATCCCGCAGCCGCAGGCGGCAGAAGCCGCTTTCAGCGCCAAGTGGGACCGCATCCATGCCATTCGTAACGATGTGAATAAAGCGCTGGAGGAAGCGAGAAATGCCAAGGTAATCGGCAAGAGCCTCGAGGCAAAAGTCGTGCTCTTTGCCACAGGCGAGCTGTTGGAATTTTTGAAAGAAAATCAGGCGCAGCTGCCGAGTGCATTCATCGTTTCGCAAGTGGAAATCGAGGAGGGCACCGGTGCCTTCAAGGGCGAGACCGAGGGCTTGAGCATCACCGTGATGAAGGCAGAGGGCGAAAAGTGCGCGCGCTGCTGGAGCTACAGCACAAGTGTCGGCACCCATGCGCATCATCCTGAAATTTGCGACAGATGTGCAAAAATCTTGGGAGAATAAACAAACTAAATGACCATTTTATTTATTATAATCATTATTCTTCTCGTTGCGGCGGACCAAGCCACAAAGCTTGTGATGCTCTCGTGGCTGAAGCCGCAGGGAACAGTGGAGCTGGTGCCCGGCTTTATTCGCTTTCGCTTTGTGGAAAACGAGGGCGCGGCATTCTCCATGCTCAAGAATGCGCGGTGGTTCTTTATCATCGTGACCGCGGTGTGCGTGGTGCTTTGCATGGTGGCGCTGTTCAGCAAGAAGGCAAAGTTTAAGTACCCGTCGTTCAACAGCCCGTTTTTAAAAGCCGCCATAATTTTAATTTGTTCGGGCGGCATCGGCAATATGATTGACAGGCTCTTTCGCGGTAAGGTGATTGATTTTATCGAGCCGACCTTTGTCAACTTCGCGGTATTTAATTTTGCCGATATTTTGGTTACCTGCGGCGCGGCGATGATTATCATTTACCTGATTGCCGATATTGCGTTTGATTTCGGCAAAAAGCGCAGGGAAATTCGAGAGTATAACAAGAGACAATGAGCAAAACCTTTCTGTTTACTGCCGATGAGGCGCGTGCCGCGCACCGGCTCGATGTTGTGGTTGCTTCCTATTTTTCGGATGTCACGCGCTCGCGCGCGCAGCAGCTCATTGCGCAAGGCGATGTGCTTGTCGGCGGCAAGGCGCAGAGCAAAAACTATAAGGTGAAGGCGGGCGACAGAATCAGTATTCGCACCCCCGAACCAAAGCCGGTAGATACCGCGCCGGAGGATATCCCGCTCGATATTCGCTACGAGGATGAGGATTTGCTCGTGGTCAATAAGCCCAAGGGCATGGTGGTGCACCCGGCAGCCGGTCACGAGAGCGGCACGCTGGTGAATGCATTGCTGCACCACTGCGGCGCCTCCCTGTCGGGTATCAACGGCGAGCTGCGACCGGGCATTGTGCACCGCATTGATAAAGACACCAGCGGGCTGTTGATTGTGGCAAAAAATGATTTTGCCCACCAATCGCTTGCCAGGCAAATTAAAGCCCACAGCTTCACCAGAGAGTATGAAGCGGTGGTTTACGGCAATATCAAAGAGGATACCGGCACGGTCGATGCGCCGATTGGCAGGCACCCGCCCCACCGCAAGAAGCAGGCGGTTACCGAGAAGCACGCGCGCCCGGCGGTAACCCACTTTGAGGTGCTCGAGCGCTACGAGGGCTTCACCCATGTGCGCTTGCATTTGGAAACAGGCAGAACGCACCAAATCAGGGTGCATATGGCACATATCGGTCACCCGGTGGCGGGCGATGCGGTTTACGGGCCGAAAAAGGTGATTACATCTCTTGGCGGGCAATGCCTGCACGCGCGCTTAATCGGCTTCGAGCATCCGCGCTCGGGGCGCTATGTGGAGGTGGAGAGCGAGCTGCCCGATTACTTTACCGCGTTTTTAAAAAAGCTAAAAAAACAATGATATAGATTGTAAAAATCGATTTCACTACAGGAGGATTTTATGGAGAAATCAATTTTAAAGGAATTGGAGAAAAAGGCATGCAAAGTGCGCCTTCATGTGATTGAGGGAACCTTTAATGCAGGCTGCGGTCATCCCGGCGGCTCCTTGTCGGCGGCAGATGTGATTACCTATCTCTACTTTAATGAGATGCGCGTTTTCCCGTCTAACGAAAAGAGCGAAAACAGAGACCGCTTTGTCCTTTCAAAGGGTCACGCGGCACCGGCGCTTTACGGCGCTTTGGCGCTCAAGGGCTTTATCTCCGAGGAGGAGATTAAGAGCCTGCGCAAGGTCGGCTCCACCCTGCAGGGGCACCCGAATATCAAAACACCCGGTGTGGATATGTCCACCGGTTCTCTCGGTCAGGGTGTTTCCGCGGCAGTCGGTATGGCACTTGCCGGAAAAATTGATAAAAAGGATTACAGAGTCTACACCCTTTTGGGTGACGGTGAAATCGAAGAGGGTGAGGTTTGGGAAGCCGCCATGTTTGCCGCTGCCAAGAAGCTGGACAACCTCACTGTCATTGTAGATAATAACAACCTGCAAATTGACGGCACGGTGGAGGATGTCAATTCTCCGTACCCGATTGATGAGAAATTCAAGGCATTCGGCTTTGAGGTTATCAATATTGACGGCCACGATTTTGAGCAGATGGAGAGCGCTTTTGCCAAGGCGCGCGCCACCAAGGGCAAGCCCACCGCCATTGTGATGAAGACCACCAAGGGCAAGGGTGTTTCCTTTATGGAGGATGTGTGCGGTTGGCACGGTAAGGCACCGGATGCAGAGCAGTATATCACGGCAATCGGCGAGTTAAGGCTCCGCCTGGCAGAATTGGAGGCGTAAGTATGGAAGAGAAAAAAGTAGTGAAAAAGGCAACAAGAGAGGGCTATGCGGCAGCACTTGAGGAGCTCGCAGACCGCCCGGATATCGTGGTGATGGATGCCGACCTCGGCGCCGCCACCAAGTCTTTAACTTATAAAAAGGTTGCACCCGAAAGGTTTTTTGATGCCGGCATTGCCGAGGCAAATATGATGGGCGTTGCGGCAGGGCTTGCTACCTGCGGCAAGACCGTTTTGGTTTCCTCCTTTGCCATGTTTGCCACCGGCAGAGCGTTTGAGCAAATCAGAAACAGCATTGCCTACCCGAAGCTGAATGTAAAAATTTGCGCGTCTCACGCGGGCATTTCCGTCGGCGAGGACGGTGCCAGCCACCAGTGCAACGAGGATATCTCGCTGATGCGCTCTATCCCGAATATGGTCGTCATCAACCCTGCCGATGTGGTGGAAGCCAAGGCAGCGGTGTTGGAA
Source organism: uncultured Eubacteriales bacterium (assembly GCA_900321665.1). Classification (GTDB taxonomy): domain Bacteria; phylum Bacillota; class Clostridia; order Oscillospirales; family Acutalibacteraceae; genus RUG714. The sequence continues at coordinate 2,253 of ONWY01000031.1, read as the reverse complement.
GCTGTGCGCCACGATGGCCCCGTGTATGTCCGCTTCGGCAGGCTTGCCATCCCGCAGGTGTTTAATGAAAATTACCGCTTCAAAATCGGCAAGGGTCAAGTGCTTGCCGATGGCGAGGATGTCACGATTATTGCCACCGGCTTGATGGTCAACGAAGCGCTGATGGCAAGGGATATCCTGGCAGGGCAGGGTATTCGCGCCAGAATTGTCAATATGGCAACCATTAAGCCGATTGATAAGGAAATCATTATTGAGAGTGCGAAGAAAACCGGCTGCATTGTCACCGCGGAGGAGCACTCCGTCATTGGCGGGCTCGGCTCCGCTGTAGCAGAGGTGCTCAGCGAGGAATGCCCGACTCCCTTGGTGCGCGTCGGCGTGAAGGATACCTTCGGTGAATCCGGTCCTGCTTGGGAGCTGCTGAAAAAATATGGGCTTTCTGCCGAAAACATTGCAAAGTCCGCAGCGATTGCTATCGCCAAGAAAAAGTGATGCGCGCGCAGCAAAAGCAAGTTAGAATATTGGCGGCGATAGGTGTTGTGCTTATCGCCGCAGTTTTCATCTGCGCCGGGCTGATGGTGCGGCAGAGGGGGCAGGTGTTTGAAAACCGCGGCAAAGCCACCGTGCCCGCAGAGCAGACCGCGCCGCAGTTTTACCCGGTCAATATCAATACCGCCACTGCCGCACAGTTGCAAACCGTGCCCGGCATCGGCGAAAAGACCGCGCAGCATATCCTCGATTACCGCGCCGCTCACGGCGCCTTCCGGTCCAAAGAGGAGCTGCTGCAGGTGGAAGGCATCGGCGAAAAAACCTATGAAAAAATCAAAACCTACCTCTCCTGCAGCTAAGCGCAAAAAAGCCCGCCTGACGGCAAAAAATAAAAAAGAAAAGTAAAAAAACAGCAAAAAACAAAGCTGCCCGGCGATTGCCCGGCAGCTTTTTCATTCATTTCAATTATTTGCTTGAACCTGTATACTTCGCGATCATGTTCTTCACCATCTGACCGCCGATAGAACCTGCCTGTCTGGAAGTGAGGTCACCATTGTAACCGTTCTTAAGGTTTACACCAACTTCGTTAGCAGCCTCCATCTTTAAGCTGTTGAGAGCTTCCTTAGCCTGCTTATTTGCCATTTTCATTACACCCCTCTTTCTCTTATCAAAACCATGAGACTTACTTGCCGCAGTGCGGCAAATCTATTGAAAAGCGTTTGCAGTTTTATTGTGTGAAAATCCGCAAAAAATATGAAATGCAATTTTTGGCAAAAAAAGCGAAAAAGCCCCGGAGCTTTGCCGATACATGCTTTTTATCATCTCATCAATTTTGCACCGAATAGGGAGTTACGCGGTAATATTAAACTTGTTTTTATGATAAAAAAATGCTATATTATTAATACTATAGTAGAAAGGAGGTAATCCTATGGTTTATGTGCTAAAGCATTTTGATACGGAGCTTTTGAAGTTTTCGTTGGAACACGAGAGCCTGAAGGGTGCCGTGTGCAAGCTGCAGTGGAGCAATGAAGCTGAAAAAGACCTTTTTCCGATTGGGCTGACTGTTTCGGATGAAGGCGTTTTGTCATGGCTTCGTTCTCGCACGATCCCGAAAAACAGGGGATATGTAGAGGCAATATTAGCTTCAATGAACCTTGCCGAAAATGATATTATCGGCATTTTGGATGTGTGCATGGGATTATCTCTGAACGATTGCTATTGGGTTGTGAAAGAGGGCTTTACCGGTAAGTTTGCCGACTATAATCTCTATGACCATGCGTTTGAAAAGACACTGTCGCTCATCGCGTATGTAGGCTACGGTAGTGTAAAAGCAAAGGGGTTTACATCCTCTCCGGAGTTTACGACAAACGGTATGCTGCGCAAAGGTTGGCGGCAGATTGGCGGCAAGACACTTCTTTACAAGGGCGGCACGGAGGGTGCAGCCAATGCAGGTAATGAGCCATACAGCGAGTTTTACGCGGCGCAGATTGCAGCGGCGATGGGCTTAAACCATATTGATTACACCCTTGCAAGTTGGAAAAAGAGTGTTTGCTCGGTGTGCGAACTATTTACAAGCAAAAAACTCGCTTATGTGCCGATATGGCGCTTCGGTGATTTTAACAATGTGGTCGATGTTGCGGAGTATGTGAAATCATTGGGCGAGGAGTATTACAACGACTTTGCCGATATCATCACCGGCAACGGCGTGCTCGAACTGCTCGCCGACGGCTACGGATTCCTGCGCTCCAGTGACTACAACTATCTGTC
>ONWY01000165.1 GCA_900321665.1 uncultured Eubacteriales bacterium | reverse complement strand
GAGGACTAAATGAAAACACAAATGATATGATTCGTTTTTTCTTTCCAAAAGGCACTGATTTTAATTTAGTAACTGACGAAGAAATCGCTAGTGTTATTGTTCTTATTAATAATCGTCCTAGAAAATGCCTTGATTTTCTTTCGCCGATTGAGTTTATTAATTCAAAGTGTTGCACTTGACTTGACAATCCGCCGATTCCCCGCAGTGCGGGGAAATGTCGCTGCAAGCGACAAAGGAGACGGTTAGCGTGAAAGGAACTTTCACGCTAACCGTCCCCTTGTCCTGATTTTTTCACAAGCATAGCGCCATATTTTTTCCATGGGGATAAAGCTAAAAAGCCCGTTCGGCGCTCTCGAGCGCCGAACGGGCTTTGTCTGTTTATTTGATTTCGCAATTATTTAAACATGCTTTCTTTTGCGCAGCACCGTGGCGGTCACTGCACCGACTGCCGCGGCAAGCATAATTGCGCCGGCACACAACATCGTGCGGTCTTCACCTGTCAGCGGTGATGTTTTCGCCGCTTGCGGTGCCTCGTTTTGTGCGGTCAAGTCCTCTGCCGAAGGCTTCTCGCTCTCGCGCTGTGCGTCACTGTTGATAAGCGTAAAGTGCGTTGTCAGCTCCTCGCCGTCCATCGCCAGTGTCAGGGTATGCTCTCCGAGAGAGAGCGTGTTTACAAACACATCCGTAAAGCGCAACACTGCGGTGCTGCCACCCAGCTCATAGTTGCTCATGTCGACCTCTTCACCATCCACAAATACCCTGCCTTTACCGGCAAAGCGGTCGCAATCCATATCAAATTCAAAGCTCAGTGTGCCGCCCTTGGCGGTATCAAAGGTTTGGTTCTCCCCTTTTGTAAAGTGGTATTCCCTGCTATACTGCAAGCCGTAACCTCTCTCGTACAAAAGCGCATCGGTATAATGATATTCGCTGTCTAATTGCCTGATATCCACCGGAAGCGCCCCGAGCCTTGCGCTCTCGTTAAAAGCGGTATAGATGCCGGCGGGAATGCTCACACCGTAGGTTGCTACAGAGCCTTGCGAGAAGTCGGGCTTTTCATTCATACCGTTGCAGGAGTAGGCAAGCAAAATGGCATCGCCCTTTTGAAGCCTTGCCGCATCGTAAGGCAGGTTGCAGCTGATAAAGGTGATATCGCCGCCGTTTTCGTGCACCTCATCCGCCACAGCATCCAAATTTTGGTAAGCGACACCTGCCAAGCCCGCTTGCGAATACTGCTCGGCAATGGCGAGCACGTGCGCGGCACCTTCCACCGCCGCCTTGATTTCATCGGTCGTTTTGTTTCTTGTTAAGAAAACGGAAATATCCGCATCCTGCGGGGTCAAGCCATCCTCTTTGAGGCGGTCGATGGCATATTCTGCCGCCTTCACTTCATTGGCATAAGGCACTAAAATAACGGTTTTCCGGCTGTCTTTTATCGGCAGCACACCATCATTTTTGACAAGTGTTATGCTCTTTTTGGCGATTTCCCACTCCGCGTCATGGTGGGATTTGGAGCCGACCGTGCTATTGGCATATGCCACTCTTTCTTCCAAATCGGAGCTGTCATATGGATTAAATAAGCCGTTGTTTTCTTTTAAGGTGAGTATTCTCTCAAGTGCTCGGTTGATGTTTTCCATGGAAATCGCACCGCTGTCGGCAAGTGCCGCTACATCTTGAATGTACTGTTCAAGCGCATCAATGCCCGCTGCAGAGCCGGTATCCACAGGCATTAGGATAATATCCACACCGGCATTAATGGCAAGCTTTGCCGCATCGAGCGGGTCAAAGTGCGCCGCAATTGCCGACATATTCATCGCATCGGTCACAACCACGCCGTCAAAGCCCATATCGTTTCTCAAGATATCGGTAATAATGGTTTTGGAGAGTGTGGCGGGCAGTTCAATTTGGCTGCCATCCTTCTTTGAGGTATAGGTTGCGGGCTCTATATTCGGGTATTGGATATGCGCGGTCATCACCATATCGGCACCGTTTGTTATGCAGTGCTCAAACGGCACCAGCTCGTTTTCGAGCAGCTGCTCGTAAGTTTTCTCAATGCGCGGCAAGCCCGTGTGGCTATCGCTTGAAGTATCGCCATGCCCCGGGAAGTGCTTAAGCGCCACCATTACATTGTTACCCTGCAGCCCTTCCATAAAGGCGGAACCGTAGAGGGCGACCGTATCGGCATCATCCGAGAAGGAGCGCACGCCAATCACCGGGTTAGAAGGGTTGGAATTCACATCTACCACCGGCGCAAAGTCAACATTATAGCCGATTGCGCTCAGCTCATCACCGATTATCTTCCCCATGCGAAAGGCTTCACCGGGATTTTCTGTTGCCGCCAGAGCCATATTGCCGGGACCCTGTGTGCCGTGGGAAAGGCGGGTGACGCCCGCACCCTCCTGGTCGACGGAAATGAGCAGCTGTGCTCGCGCTTCATCGCGCACATTTGCCTGCTGCATCTCATCAATCAAGCGCAGGGTTTGCTCGGTGTTTTGGTGGTTTTCTCCAAAGAGAATGATGCCTGCAAAGGGGTACTTTGCGATAATCTCCTTTTGCTTTTCGCCAAGCACCGTGACGCCGGCGCCGTCATAAGTGCGAAATGTCGGCATCAACATTTGCGCAATCTTTTCCTCCGTGCTCATCGCCGCAATCACGGCTTCTTTCGAGGGCGAAGCCGCACCGGCACTCAGCGCCGGCACAAGCAGCTGCAAAAGCAAGGCAAAAACAATCATCAAACTAAAAATCTTGTGTTTTTTCATCTTAAACTCCTAAAAAGTGAATATAGTTCAATTATAGCCGCTTTTTTCAATTTTATCAAGTTTTGTCCAACAATTGTCCGACAATGTGTATTTTATCATTTGAGATTGCAGAGCTTGCCAGGGTTCATGTGAAAGCACATTTATTAAAATCTTGGCACCACCATTTTCTCTATTCTCTACAAGGCAGCGAGCAAATCGAATGGTTTCCATTATTTACATTTGCTTTTTGTTGCGCGGTTCTGTTAAGATGGAATTACCGGGAAACCGGAATAATAACCATATCAGGTGATAGTATGAAAAAAATCATCGCTTGCGTTTTAGCGCTTGCCATATCGCTGAGTATTGCTATAACAGCTTCTGCAGCAAGGGTTTACACCTTCAAGCTCTTTGGCAGGAGCTGGAGTATTTCGCTGCCCTACCGCGAAAGCACGGCAAAACAAAGCACAACTAAAAAGCAAACCACCACCAAAAAGCAAACTACCACTGCGGCGACCACCAAAGCACCCGCCACTACCAAGCCGCAGACCACCACCGCACCAAGCAGCGGTACCGATGCGCTGAACAGCTACGAGAATGAAGTGATACGCTTAATCAACGAGTTGCGCGCACACTACGGGCTAAAGGCACTCGCGACAAACGCCACACTTTCCAAGGTGGCGCGCCTAAAGTCGCTGGATATGCAGGCTAAGGGCTACTTTTCGCACACAAGCCCCACCTATGGCAGCCCCTTTGCGATGATGCAGAGCTTTGGCATCTCCTACCGCTACGCGGGCGAAAACATTGCGCGCGGACAGCGCACACCGCAACAGGTGGTCGATGCCTGGATGAACTCTCCCGGCCACCGCGCCAATATCCTCAATGCCAATTTCACCCAAATCGGCATGGGTTATATCGCCTCAGGAAATTATTGGACTCAGATGTTCATCGGGTAAATCAGAATTTAGCGGGGTATCTCCGCTAAATTCAGTTTGCAGTTTTTAGAGTGCAGTTTTTGGTTATGCGCCGAGGGCGCCCTTAAAAGTGCAGGGACGGTTAGCGTGAAAGTTCCTTTCACGCAGTGATATTCGCCTGCGGCGAGTGATATTGCTTCGCAGTGATATTGTGCTTCGCACAGTGATATATTTGCTGCGCAAATGTGAATGGCGG
>ONWY01000164.1 GCA_900321665.1 uncultured Eubacteriales bacterium | reverse complement strand
GAAATCACATATTGTTTTTGGTGGTATTAATGGAGGCAATCAATAATCGCCGTAGCGTTCCGCATTCGTCCATTAGTTTTTTTGCAACACATTCATCCAAAATTTCAGATCTTTTAAAAAGCTCTAACCAATATTCCGTTTCATAACACTCTTTTAAAGCAATTTGCAGTTTAGCAACAAAATCGGCTCTGCCATGCCCGTAATTTGCTTCTCTGATATTAGCACCAATACTTGTGGCAGAACGTTCAATTTGATTCACAAGCGAATGATGACCTTTTACAGTATCAAAAGTTTCCAAAACTTCAACCGCAAAGTCCATAGACAAATCTACAAGTTTGTTTTCCTTCATAGTAATCACCCCCGGTTATCAAATCTTATTGATTATATCATAAAAAGCCGGTTTGTGCAAAAAACAATATAATGAAATAACTGCCTGAGGCAGTTATGAAATACCGCCTGAGGCGGCATGAAATATTGTGGCTTCACCACAATATGAAATAAAATTTGCCATATTTGCGCAGCAAATATTTCATATTGCGTAAGCAATATTTCATAGCGAAGCTATTTCACTTGCCGTAAGGCAAATTTCATTGACAGAACGACACATTTGAATGTATCAAATGTGTCGTTCTTTCTTGGTGGATCCAAAGGGACTCGAACCCTCGACCTCTGCGTTGCGAACGCAGCGCTCTCCCAGCTTAGCTATGAACCCGTATGTTGGCGCACAGTGTGCGCTTTTTTACAAAATAATGATGATGCCTATAGCGATAGCAGCCAAAATGATGGCACCGGAAATGATGCCGACAATAATCGCCGCTTTTTTCAGTTTAGAGCTATGCTGCGGCGCTTCATCCTCCGCTGTGCCGTCGTGAAAATTTTCATTAATCATTTCCGCGTTTTGCTTGAAAACATCCTCTACGGAAACGACCGAAGAAACGGCGCTGTCTTCCTCTGCCTTTTCTTCATCCGAAAAGACATCTTCAAACTCTGTCGCGGGGGTTTGGTTGAGGAGCATTTCTTCCTCGAGCTGCTCCTTTTTTTGCTGCTCGAGCTCCTCATCGCGGATGCGCTTGGCGGGCTTTTTGAGGTTTACATGCTTTGTTTTATTGATGGAAAATTGGATTGTGCCGCCATTTTGATTTTCTATATCATTAATGTGGTTACTCTCACTCATAAATACTCCGACTGTATTTTCTGGTAGATATATATTTTAGCAAAAAAAGCGAAACAAGTCAATCCTTATTTTTTGTCGAATATTGTGCTGAACGATGAACACACTTTACAAAAAAACACTAACAATTTTATTAATATTCCACAAAAAAGATTGACAGCATTTTTGCACGGTGGTATACTAATATTATAAAATAGCAGTTATTATAGAAATAGGGGATACTGTGGATAAGAGAGTTAGAAACAAGTGGATTATTATCATCACCGTTGCCGTTTTGCTTGTGGCGACCGTTGTCGTGTTTATCGTGGCAGGCGGCAAGGGAAAAAGCAAAGCAACGCAGGCATCGGAAACGGCGCAAAGCACCATGGCACAAACCACCACGAAGCCGACCACCACACAGCCGACTACCGTGGATGAGCGCGGCAGCACAGACAGTGTCAAAAAACTGATTGCGCTGTGCTTTGATGACGGTCCCGGGACCGATTCCACAAAAAAGCTTGTTACCGGGTTAAAAAAGAGGGGCGCAAAGGCTACCTTCTTCGAGCTCGGGCAGATGATAGAGGAAAATCCCGAGATGTGCAAGCTCGTTGCCGATAATGACTGCGAGGTGGCAATTCACGGCTTTACCCACTCCGATTTTACACAGCTTGGTGTCGGTGGAACGGAAAAAGAGGTGAGCGACACCGCTGCCTTAATCAAGAAATACACCGGCAAGCAGCCCACCCATGTCAGGCCGCCCTACGGCAGCTATAACGATGAAATTCAACAGAAGCTGATGGATATGGGCTATGATATGATTATGTGGAATGTAGACACGGTCGATTGGAAAACAAGAGATGCCCAAGCCGTGCGCGATGCCATTGTCAATAACGGCACCGATGGCGGCGACATTCTCTGCTTGCATGATATCTATGATACCACAGCCGAGGGCGTTCTCATGGCGGTGGATGAGCTCAGCAAGGAGGGCTACAAGTTTGTGACCATCAGCGAGCTTGAAGCGGCGAGAGATAAATTTGTGGCGGGCAGAATTTGGCTCAGTGCCCATGAGTTTTATGACTTCGGCTCCAAGGAGAATGTGGCAAAGGCATCCTTAGCGACCACGCAGGCGGCAACAAGCAAGGATGCAAGCGGCAATACCGTTACCGTAACATCAAAAGCCGGCGCAAAGCAGGATGCGACAGATGTGGAGATTACCTGGCCGGATGATGCAAAAAACAAACAGTAAGAAATGTGTTTATAATAAATTTACAATTTGTTGTTTGACCATTTAAACATTTGCGGTATAATAAATTTATAAAATTCACTTGAGGTGGTAATATGAAAAAATATTTAATCATTTTTTTAGCGTTGGCAGTAGTCTTTTCGTTAGCTGCCTGCTCCAATAAGGATAAGGAGGGCGCGCAATCCGGTGTCACCTCGCAAGAGGAAACCGTCACCCTTTCTCCCGATGATACCACGGTGCCGGAAAAGGGTAGCGAAAAAACGACCAAAAAAGGCGATTCCGGTAGCGATAAGGGCAGTGGCAGTGATTCCGGCAAAGGCGGCTCCGACTCCGGCGACAAGAGCGGCGGCAACGGTAAGGGCTCGGGTGAAACCACCACCAAAAAGGGCTCTCAAAAAACCACCGAAAAGGGCACGGCAGATGACACAGCGCCCTATGAAACACCGATTATTCCGATGTAATGCTAAGCGAGAGGAGTTATGGCGATGAAAAAAGTAATCACATCTTTGCTTTCTCTGATTTTGGTTTTGGGTATGCTTGGCGGCAATTTGGCGGCATTCGCCGGCGATTGGGATACCGATCCTGTTCCGCTTGAGCCGTGCAACCATACTTTTAAAGAGGTTGTGCTGACCAAGGCGGGCCCGGGGGTAACCGGCGCATACTGCGAGGAGTGCACAAAGTGCCACTTCCGCACGGCGAATAAAACTATCTATGCCATTGCAGGCGTGCGCTTGGATAAGCTTACCTTTGAATACGATGGCAAGCAAAAGAAGCCCGGCATTATTGTGCGCGATAAAATGCAAAAGACGATTGAGAGCAAGTATTACGATGTCACTTATGAAAACAATTCCGTGGTCGGCAAAAAGACCAGAGCGCTGATTGTTTTTAAAGGCAGGTATACCGGCGCATATTACAGAGATTTTACCATTCAGTTGGCAAAGCCGACCGTGAAGGTTGATAAAGTCGGTGAAAGCGCCGTGAAGCTCTCCTGGTCCACCGGGGAGTACCTCGAGAGCTGCCGCGCGCTGGGCATGGAGGTGCATGAGGGCCGGAGGGGCGAATGGGTCTACACGCTCGCCGGCCATCCGACATGGCGGGTCTCGGGCAAGAGGATCGGCTTCGACTACTCGCGCTTCGGGATCGAGCGCTGGCTCGCCTCCGACAGGGCGCGCGGGAGGCGCAAGATCGGCGCCGAGGCCGCAGAGCGCATCAGGGAAGCCATCGCATCCGGCATCGCGGCAGGGGGCGCAGCGCCTTCCGTCCTCGGCGTGATCGACAGCGAGAGGTACGCTGCCAAGGACGTCGCCGACATGCTCGACCTCTGCGAGGATCTCGACATACGCTCCATGGACGACTTCCTCAACGCATCCGCCGGATCCATGGCAGCCGATGCACGCGAGAGGCTGAGAGCCTCGTGGAGGCTCGCGCGGAGCCTCGGGCACCTGCCGGAGCACCGCCAGAGGGGCGACGGGAAGCGCCTCGAGAGGATGCGCGGCCACCACGACGGGAGACAG
>ONWY01000265.1 GCA_900321665.1 uncultured Eubacteriales bacterium | reverse complement strand
AGCAAACTTTTTGGGGAGAGGAGAAATAAACGAAGCAACATTAAAGGATTTGCTCGCAAATTCTTTCTGTTGTGTAGTTTGTTTCGACGAGGGTGCGGGGATTAAAAGCTTAACCTCTTAACGCCTCCCCTTGTCAGGGGAGGTGCCGACAAAGTCGGCGGAGGGGTAGTTATATAATGCAAGGCGCAGCCTTGCCACCACCATTCTTCTTTCTTCTTTTTTCTTTCTTCTTTGCGAGCGAAGCGAGCCATAGAGCGAAGCGGAACAGGCGAGGGTGTCCCTCCCACAATTTTTGCGAAGCAAAACATCATTTGCACACAGTGCAACTTCATTTGCGCTATAGCGCAACATCGTTTGCCGCAGGCAACAGCGGTCGGCAGTCGCCTGCCAAAATGAATTTAGTGTTGATGTACGGCGGGTTTTCGTTTATAATAGATGTATCAAGTGTGTGAGGAGTAGGGTATGGAGAAGGAAAATATGCATGCAGGGCATCGGCAACGGCTGAAGCAAACGCTCATCGAGTCGGACTTTGCCGGTGTGGCAGATATCAATTTTTTGGAAACACTGCTCTTTTACGCGGTTCCTCGCGGCGATACCAATGAAACCGCACACCGGCTTTTGGAAGCCTTCGGCTCGCTCGAAGCGGTATTTGAAGCGGATTACCACAGCCTGCTGCAGGTGAAGGGTGTCGGCGAAAATTCCGCGTTTTTGATAAAGCTTGTCAACAAGGGCGCGAGGAGGCTCTGCGCCGTGAATACCGGCAAGGCGGTATATATCAAGAGCAACAAAATGGCGGCAGATGTTTTGGAGCCCTATTTCATCGGCGAAAAGGATGAAAAGATGCTCGCCATGTTTTTGGACAACGGCGGCAAGCTGATTTCGGTTACCGTGCTCGGCAAGGGTGTGGTCAATACCGTCGGCTTTCACAACCGCACCCTGATTGAGGGCGCCATTCGCACCAATTGCGCTTCTGTTATTTTAGCGCACAATCATCCCCACGGTATTGCAAACCCCTCGCGCGAGGATTTGCGGATGACTGCCGGTGCGCGTGAAGCACTGCACACCATCAATGTATCCCTGCTCGACCATATGATTTACGCAGAGGGCGAGTGGCAGTGCCTGAGCGAAAGAAGCGATGCTGCACAGTATTTAACCAGAACGAAATGATACAGTATGTGGGTAAAACAGCGGCAGTTTTATCGCTTTAGCATTAAAATAAGACAGCCCCAAGGCTTTGCCTTGGGGCTGTTATTGTGCATTATCAGTTATCGCCAAACAGCACGCTTGCTGCGTTATCCTTGCTTAAGGAGTCAAAATGCTGCAAGGAAATGGTGGTGGCACCCTCGGGGTCATCATTGCGGCAGACAAGGTCCTGCTTAGCGCTGACAAGGTAGGTGTCAAACACCTCCGGCTCCTCGCTGTCGGGGTAAACGGAAAGTGTACCGTCGTGGTTATTTTTGAAGCTGCCGCGCGAGGTGCTGTCGGGTGTGTTGTCGCCCGAAGCGATATTTTTGCGGCGGTAGGTGCTCGTGCTCAAGGTACCGTCTGCCTTAAATTGGAAAACGACTACCTTATTTTCTTCATTTTTGTACCAATAGCCGCTGTAGAGGTAGTCGGTATTGACCTCCTTTTCCTCTTCTTTAGCGGTGGTGGCAGTGGTCGCTGCCGCTGTGGTAGTTGCGGCGGCGGTGGTTTGTGCCGTGGTTTGCGTGGTCGGCTCCGGCTTGTCCTTTGCGCAAGAGGCAAAGCTGATTAACAGCCCGGCACAGAACAAAATCATTACAATCCTTTTCATTTTATCACCTTCATTTTTTTATAATCTTTCGCGAATGCTTGCTTTAATCATGCGCAGCGCGGCTTCATCGTTTTGCATTTCGCCGCTCTCGAGCAGCAGCAGCGCACCGTAAATCAGCGAGCGAATTTCATAAACCCGCTTTTCTCTCCGGGCGGTGTCATAATTTTCAATCAGCGCAATCAGGCGCGCATCAATCGCAGCGCGGGCTGCCTTTTGCGCATCGTCCATCTGGCGCGGGTTGAGCAGCAAAATGGAGCGAAAATTCGGGTTGGCAATCCAAAATTTGATATAGGCGGCGGCGAGCTCCTCAATCTGCTTCGCCTTGTCGGCTTCAAAAATTTTGATTACCTGCTCCTCGAGCATTTGCCACCTGCCGCCGATGTATTTGATGATTTCGAGCACGAATTCATCCTTATTTTTAAAGTGCTTGTAGGGCGCAGCACAGGAAACACCGCAGGCGGCGGCAACGCGGCGCAGCGAAAACTCGCTCAACCCGTGCTTCTCTATTTCTATTATTCCCGCCACGAGCAAATGCTCCCTGGTTTTATCATATATCTTGTCCATATGTGTATTTTACCATATTTGGGGAAGATGTGCAATTCTAATTTATGCCACCTT
>ONWY01000197.1 GCA_900321665.1 uncultured Eubacteriales bacterium | reverse complement strand
AGAAAAAGCCCTGTTCAGTTCAGAACTGAACAGGGCTTTTAACCTTAAATCGTAATTTGAACTTTTTTAGTGTCCACTTTTACTTGACAACTTCACTCGCGCAGGGCTGCCTTTGTATGTTTGAATTAGTCGGATTCAATTATTTAACATCTTTTTTTCTGGAAAGTACAAGGTTGGTAACAATACCGAGAATCAAAGCGGTTGCAATCTCTGTTAAAGTTACCTGACCTGCTGTGCCGAGCTTCAAGGTCATGCCGCCGATACCGCAAATAAGAATGACTGCGACAACAAAGAGATTCTTGTTTTGGTCAAGGTCAACCTTTTGAATCATCTTCAAGCCGGATACAGCGATGAAACCGTAAAGGGTGATGCACACGCCGCCCATGACACAAGAGGGAATGGTCGAAAGGAAGGTAACAAACGGACCGAAGAAGGAGATGACAATCGCCATCACTGCAGTTGCAAGAATGGTCACGATAGAAGCGTTACCGGTGATTGCCACGCAGCCGACGCTCTCGCCGTAGGTGGTGTTCGGGCAGCCGCCGAAGAATGCGCCTGCGATGGAGCCGACACCGTCACCAAGCAGAGTTCTGTGGAGACCGGGCTCCTCAAGAAGGTCTTTCTCGATGATGGAAGAGAGGTTCTTGTGGTCGGCAATGTGCTCTGCGAACACAACGAACGCCACCGGGATATAAGCCACTGCGATGGTGGCAATGTATTTACCGTCAATCTCCGACAAGCCCTTGAAGGCCTTCACAAAGGTGAAGTCCGGGATAGCGAAAATTTTCATGCCGCTGAACACGCTGAAATCGATTACCATGAAGTGCTCGTTGCCGGTCTTCATACCGATTACGGTGAAGATAGCTGCCACGGCATAACCTGCCAGGATACCGATGATAAAGGGAATGAGCTTGCTCATTTTCTTGCCGTAAACCGAGCAAATCATTACCACAAAGAGGGTAACCAGGCCGCAAATCATGCCGACCCAACCGTGAACACCCATAGCAAAACCGCTGCCGTCGTTCTCGGCAAACTTGAGCACATCGCCCACTGCGTTGCCTGCCAGGGATAAACCGATGATGGATACTGTGGGGCCGATGACCACAGCGGGCATTAATTTGTTAATCCACTTAACGCCTGCAAATTTTACAACCACAGCGATTACCACATACACAAGACCTGCGAAAATCGCACCGATGATAAGACCGGTGAAGCCTGCATTCGCGCTCACTGCGCCGGCGAAAGCCGCAAACATGGAGCCTAAGAATGCGAAGGAAGAACCGAGGAATACCGGGCTCTTAAACTTTGTGAATAACAGGTAAACGATGGTACCGATACCGGCGCCGAACAAAGCTGCCGATTGGCTCATACCGTTTCCTACGATTGCCGGCACAGCGATTGTCGCCGCCAAAATAGCAAGTAATTGCTGGAAGGCAAACACAATCAACTGACCGAATTTGGGTTTGTCAGAGATGTTGTAAGCAAGTTTCATTTCTTTCTTTTCCTCCTAATTATTTACAACTTTATCTTAACACTTGCGTGCTATTTACGCTCAATATTGATGCCCATCGAGCCATCGTACTCCGGCATTTTCACACTGATGATTTCCTCGAGGCTTGTCGGCACATTTTTGCCCACAAAGTCTGCCCGAATCGGCAGTTCCCGGTGCCCTCTGTCTACCAGCTCGCACAGCTGGATTTTTGCCGGTCTGCCAAGGGCTATGACCGCATCCATCGCCGCGCGGGCGGTTCTGCCGGTAAATAAAACATCGTCAACCAAAACAACGATTTTATCCGTTACGGAAAAATCAATCGCGGTTTCGTTGACGATGGGTTGGTCTTTCTTTGTGGAGAGGTCATCACGGTACAGGGAAATATCCACCTCGCCGCACATCACGGCGCACTCTCCGATTTTTTCAATGTTTGCGGCAATCATCTTGGCAATGGCAGCACCCCTGCGGCGAATACCGACAATGCAAATTTCCTTTGCACCGTGGTTTTTCTCGACAATTTCATAAGACAGCCTCATCAGAGTGCTTTTGGTGCCCTGCTCGCTCAAGATTTCCTTCACCACGCTGTGCTCCTTTCCCCAAAAAATAAGCCCTGCGGCATGGCAGGGCGATAGGACATAGAAACGGTTTGTTGCTGTTTTGTCATTCTACGCTTATCGGCCTCTCTGTGCCGCCTTTAAAACTATAGATTTGAACCTTAATCAGTTTAGCATTTTTTAACCGTTTTGTAAACTCTTTTTTCGGCATTTTTCGATTTTTGTGGATTTCTACAACTTCTTGTATCGAAAGAAGCGTATTTTGTAGGATTTTATCAATACATGGTGGTTAAAAGTAACAAAGCGCTTACTGCGGCGAGGACAGCTCCTGCTCAAAGTGCAGGCTGATAATCACACCGTTTTCAATTTCCGCGGTAAAGATAAAGTTTGGGTTTTCCTGCCCCTTTACCTCTAAAAAGTTCGCAAAAAATTCTCTTGCGCCAACCGCCTGCGTTCGAGTGTAATCCTCGCGCTGAACGGGGGAAAGAATCTCTGCCGTATCGGAAAGCTCGTAATCCCCGAAGCCGACCTTTTTCAGCGCGCCCGCTTCATCCTTCTCAAGCTCGCGGCAGGCGAGGTACATTTTACCGGCATCTTCTCCCCTGCCCTCGTGCGCTTCATCGAGCCCCACCAGGAGCGTGCCGCTCTTTTCCTGCTCCGGGCGAATGGAAATGAAGGCAGTCGAGTTTTCGGTTTCATAAAACTTATCTTCACACTTTAAATACGCGCCGTAAAATTCAAAGGTGAATTTGCCGCCGGATGCATCCTCAAAGGTGTAGTGACGCACCGCAAAATTGCTCGCGCTCTCTACCTGACCGACAATTTCCACCTCGGCGAGCGCATTCACAAGCGCGCGCAGTCGCTGCGGGTCGGTATCGGTAATAAGCTTGCTTTCCTGAAAGCCCTCCGGCTTGAGGTACTGCTCAAAGGAGAGGCTGACAGGCGGAGTTTGCTGCATATGCTTGATAAAATCGCGATATTCCTTTGAAAAATCGCCGTTTTTTAACAGCGTGACCGAGCTGCAACCGCTCAGCCCGCATAGCAGCGCTGCCAGCAGCAGCGCGGTAGAGATGGTTTTTAATAATACTTTCATGGTTCCTCACGGTAAATTCTGATTTATGCCACCCGCAAGGGTGGCTTAATTAGATTTTAATGAATAATGAATGATGAATAATGAATAATTAAGGGCGACACATTCGCACTTGATTTAAAAGGTCTACCCCTCTGTCGCCTTTGGCGACAGCTCCCCTCATCAAGGGGCGACAAGAAGAGGTCAAATTGAACATCATATTTACATTC
>ONWY01000180.1 GCA_900321665.1 uncultured Eubacteriales bacterium | reverse complement strand
TTGATGCCGCTTGGCTGACGCCAAGCAAAGAAAAATCGAGTAAATTAGCCAAAAATAACAAGCGAGAGACTAAAAGGTTCGACTCCTTATACCCATAGCATAAAAAAAGAGCCTTGTAAATAATTTCGCTTTATTTAACAAGGCTTAATGTTAGATAAATGTTATAGTTGGATTTTGGTAAAGTAAAAAGCAGTGCCGAAGCACTGCTTTTGTTTTCTGGCATTAGAGACCCGGAATAATCGGGGTATCCCAATCAGATGAAGAGTCTTTGGTGGTATCTGAAGTTTCAGATGCAGCTAAAACTTCCATCACAGAAAACTTGATGAGCTCTAAAGCCGGCTGCTCATACTTTTTCATTGGACATGTCCTCCTTTTTAATATTCGAATATTTAATTCACAATTATAATAACACAACTGCTTTTAAAAATCAAGTGTTTTTTTATATTTCTAACAATAGAGTCTGCAATTGGCGGAACATATTGACAAATGCACAAAATCTTGGTAAGTTATTATTGTATATATTATTATACTATATTATAAAGAAAAGGTAAAGAATCTTTATTTTTTCGGATAAGGAGTGTTTTTCATGGTAGCGTATATTTTTTTGGCACTGTTTGTGGCGGCAAGTGCTGTGCACTTGTACCACTCGTGGAAGGATGAGAGCAAAAAAAGGGCTGTTACAAAGCCGATGCTGCTCATTTTTCTCTTGCTTTACTATATCTTTGCCGCCCTTGCTGCAGGCGAGGAGCTAAACTATGTGCTTATTGCGGCAATCGCAACCAGCTGGCTGGGTGATGTGCTGCTCATTCCCAAGGGCAACGGTTGGTTTACGGCAGGCGGCATATTCTTCTTAATCAGCCACATCACCTTTATTGCCGTTTACCTCCCGCATATCGAGTGGGCGGCGGTGAAGTGGTATATCATAGTGCCTGTTGCGATTGTGTATTTGGCTGTGGCGCTCAAGATTATTTTATCGGTTAAGAAGAATACACCCAAAATTATGGTGGCGCCGATGTACCTTTATTTAATTGCCAACAGCACAATGAATATCTTTGCGCTCATGCAGCTGTTGAGCAATATGAACCTTGCTTCTTTGATTGCATATATCGGCGCGGTGCTCTTCTTTACCTCGGATTGCACGCTGTTCCTGGTGCGCTACCACGATAAAAAGGATATTATTTTTAAGCGCCACTTCACCGTAATGTTGACATATCTATTAGGCGAAGCACTGATTACGGTAGGCATTTTATTCTTAAACAGATAAGGAGGATACTGCTATGAAGTATATTTTTATTATTAATCCCCATGCCGGTGAACAGGACAACGCGGCGCAAATCCGCGCGCAGATTGAGGCTTTGCCGCAAAAGGATGATTGCGAAATCTATCTTACAAAAGCGGTGGGTGATGCCACCGAGTTTATCGGCAAATATTTGGAAGCACATGGCGATGCGCCGGTGCGCTTTATTGCCTGCGGTGGCGATGGAACGGTCAACGAGGTGTTTAACGGTGCAACAGGGCATGAGAATGTATCGGTCAGCTGTTACCCGTGCGGCAGCGGTAATGACTTTGTGAAAGCCTTTGGCGGCGCCGAGAAATTTTTGAGCGCCGCAGCGCTGGTGAACGCGAAGGATACAAAGATTGACCTTTTAAAGGTCGGCGAGCGCTATGCCAATAATGTGGTCAACTTCGGCTTTGATACGACGGTGGCTATCACCATCAACAAGCAAAGAGAAAAAACAGGCCATGGCGGCAAGAGCAATTACACAAAGGGCGTTGTTACCGCTTTAATCAAAAGCATGAAAAACAAGTGCAAGGTCAGGGCAGATGGCGAGGTGCTCAATGAAGACGGCAGACTGCTGCTGTGCACGCTTGCCAACGGGCAATATGTCGGCGGCTCTTTCAAATGCGCTCCGCGCTCTAAGCCGGATGACGGGCTCATTGATGTGTGCTTAATTAAGCCGATTTCCAGACTGCGCTTTGTGCAAATTCTCGGCACCTATACCGAGGGCAAGCATTTGGATGATGAAAAGATGCAGGATATCGTCGTCTACCGGCAGGCGAAGAAGGTGGATATTGTAGCACCCGAAGGCTTTGCCTATTCGCTCGACGGCGAGATTATTTACGAAAACAGGTTCAGCGTGGAGATTGCACCGGCTGCAGTCAATTTCGCTGTTCCCGAATAATAGAAAGCGCTCTTGCGGAGCAAAAACAGACTTAGAAAGAAGAACCCTCCAATGAAATGTGATGTATTAATCCTCGGCGCCTGCACGGCAGGTGTCTACTTTGCAAAACGAATGGCTGAGCAGGGCTACCGCGTGATGGTAGCAGAAAAAAGCGGCAAGGAGGCGCTTGGTAAAAGGCTGAGCATCTTCCATATGGATGCCGCCGAGATGCAGCGCTACGGCGCGCCTGCACCGGTGCAGGGAGAAGACCTGGTGCACAGTTTTCGCTTTTCCGCTTCGCGCTCCGCGCTGGGCAGATGGGAGAAGTACCACGAGCATACGGTCAATGTTATGAGCCTGCCCGCCTATATTCAGCGCCTGGTAAGCTGGGCAAAGGAATACGGTGCCGAGTTTGCTTTTAAAACCGAGTTTCGGGATTTCATTATAGAGCAGGGCAGGGTAGTCGGCGCGAAGCTGTTGCACCGGGGCAAGGAAATTTCCGTGCAGGCAGGCGTGGTGGTCGATTGCACCGGCATTGCCGCCGCGGCGCGCACAAAGCTGCCTGCCGGCTGTGTTTGCGAGAATTTTGCTTTGGAGGAAAAGGATAAATTTTATGTAACAGTGAAATATATCTCTTTCCTTAAGCCGGAAAAGGTACATATTCGCCACACTATTTCCTGGCCGTATTATAAGGTTTGGATTGCACCGCGCGAGCAGGCGGAGGGTGCGATTTTAGGTGTCGGCGCCAATATGAGCTTTGACTATGGCGAAAGGTGCCTGCAGCGGTTTTTGGAAAACATATATATCCCGCCGTTTCGAGTCGATAAAGTGGAGCGCGGCGCTGTACCGTACCACCGCCCGCCCTATTCCTTTGTGGCAGACGGCTTCTTTGCGCTCGGCGACAGCGCTTGCTTAACCAAGCCTAATAACGGCGAGGGAATCACCGCGGCATGGTATTTGGCAGATATCGCTGCCGAGGAAATCGGCAAGGCGCTCAAGCGCTCGCTGATTCCCACTGCCGAGGATATGTGGAATGTGAATGTGCGCTACCAGCGCACGCAGGGCGCGGCATTTGCCGAGCTGCTTGCCACCATGACCGGCGCGGTGGATTGCTCGCCTGCGGAAAATAATTTCGAATTTCGCAATAATTTGATTTTTAAAAACAATTTATTAAATCAAAAGGTCGATAAGCAGCAGGAGAAGCAGGCGTTAATCACGGGGCTGCTTAAAGGCGTTCTCCAAGGTAAAATGCGCCCGAGAACGATTAAAAAGCTTTTGCACTACTCCTCGATTGCCTCCAAAATTAAGCACCACTACCTTGCTTTCCCGGCAGATATTCGCGATTATGGCGAGTGGAAGGCGCAGGCAGATGCTCTTTGGGCAGCCGCCGGCTCGATG
>ONWY01000034.1 GCA_900321665.1 uncultured Eubacteriales bacterium | reverse complement strand
GAAGCGAATGAGCGGCATTTTAATCTTAAACGAACCGAGCGAGAAGCGCAGCAAATCAATAAAGAAATGGATTTCCTTCTTGAAATTCACCGCCTTCGAGCGCGGGGTTATCATCAGCTTTTTATCAATGTAATAGACCGTGATATCCTTGTATGCCCAATACGCATGCGGATATTTATTGGTCAAGCGCGCGGCGGGCTTCAAGAATTGGAACGGCATCAGGATTTTCTTGTTATGCAGCTCTAAAATAAACTTAATTTCCGTGTTTTTGGTCGGGTCAATCTTGCATTTTAAATAGTAGGTATACTTTTTAAAGCCCGGTACGGTGAAATACTTTGTCATGGAATAGATGTGGTTTTCCTCGATGGGCACTTCCTTCCCGTTTACAAAAGCGTGAATACAACCGGGGTGCGCATCCAACAGCTGCGAGTACATATATGCTAAGTCAAAGGTCAGGGTCTTATCCTGATAATTAATCGCATTAACCTGCACGGCATTGCTGATATTATAGGTGTAGCCGTTCATAATCGCAAAAACGCGGTTGTTGGCAACATCAAAGCTCATCTTGAAATCCTCGGGATTTCTCTTATACTTAATGTACATCAGCAAATATGCCATTTTGTAGGTAATGCGGAATTGGCAGTGGTTGGAATCCTTGGTTAAGATACTGTCATCAATATACTGCAGGGTATCGCAAACCGTGTCAATAAATTCCTCTAACTCCTCGCCGGCAAGCAGCTCGGTGTTTCTGCCGTCCATATTCGTTAAGAAGCGAAACGCGGTGCAGTAAAACACAGCGGTCTGCAAAAACAGCGGCACGGTGCCCTTTTGCTGCTTTTGCTGCTCCAAAAGCGGTAAATAGTGATGGCGATAGGTATCGGTATACCAGCGAATGTCATGCGAGCCGAAGCGGTCAATCGCGCGCTGGGCATATTCCTCATCGTACATAATGGTGGCATTTTTCAAAAATACCATTTTATCTGCGCCGCAAGCCTCGCCGGCATGGAGCGCTAAGTTCAAAATATAGAAGGTGCCACACTCGTAATCAATCACACTTTCATCAAAGCGGAGCGCATCGCACACCTCTTTTTTGTAGAAATAACCGCCAAAAAACAGGTCCGCAACAATGGGGTCTCCCTCAAAGCCGATAAATTCCTTATCCGAAAGCGAATCAATCAGCTTCGGGTGAGTATAGGAGCCGCTGTCACGGCTCAGACAGCCTGCAATTTTCACCTCGCCCGCCAGCGCGGAAAGCACCTGTGCAAGCACGCCGGGGTCGGGGGTTAAGTGCGAATTGGTAAAGTTGATAATCTCACCTGTCGCCTTTTCGTAAAACTTGTTATACAGCGCCGCCAAACCGATTTCCGGTGCTTCAAAATATACTGCTGCGCCGGATTGCGCGCATAGGCGCTGCGCAGTCGCTTTGGTGGCTTCACTGCAAACGCGGTCAAGCAAAATCAATTGCCCCTGCCCTGCCGGCAGCTGCGCAAGATACGCCCTTGCGCTTTGCTCAAAGGCTTCGTGCTCAATCGCATAAAGAATACTGATTTTCATATCGGGAAAATCCTCCAAGGATAAAAATATATACTAAATTAGTATATCATTAATTACATCTATCGTCAACAATATTTTGGTTACATTCGCACTGCTCTACACTAAATATGGATAGTGCCCCCCTGTTAGCAGCGAAGCAGAAAAAAGCTACCGGTTTCCCGATAGCTTTTTTGATTAAAACAAACTGTTTTCAAGCGAAACTTAAGCAGCTTCTTCTGCTCTTGCCATAGCTTCTTCAAAGTCTCTGGTGCCCTTGAATACTTCCTGCTTGTAGGGGTTGATGCCCTGTGCCTTTGCTCTCTTAATGATGTTGCAAATCACAATCACATTAATGAGAATTGCAGCAACGGCAATGATACCCTGTGCTTGCGGATTAGCATCGGCAGCGGTGAGAACCAAGTCGGGGTTCATCTTGCCGCTGAAGGAAGCGATAAACTTGCTCGGCTCCACATACAGCGAGGGAAGAACGGTGAACTTGGAGTGGTTTTGGAATGCCGGAACCACCTGAGCAAACATACACCAGATAGCCAGGGTGTTTGCACGGTTTTGAATCCAACCGCCCTTGTTCCAGAAGGTGTTTGCGAAGGTCGGTGCAAGAAGCAGCGCGAGACCGCAGTACCAGGAGTGGTTCGGGAGGTTGAGGTAGGTATAAGCAAAGTTCCAAACATCATAAGCGATGATAAACTGCCATGTCATATCGGGCCACAGCATATCCTGGCGCTTATTCTTGGAGGAATAGATGCCCCACCAACCGGTCATGCACATGATGTTGATTAAGCCTGCGATGCCGTTGAGCACATTCCACCAGCCGCCGTAAAGCCAAACGCCTTCGCTGGAATACCACCAGCCGCCGGAAAGAGAGCCTGCAGCCATAAAGCCCTTGATAGCGCTCTCAAAATCGGATGCAACAGCGATTAAGATGTTGATGCCGACAATCACAAACGGGAACGCTTTAAACCAATTGACTTTGCCGATTTTGCCCCATTTGTACTTAAGGAACATAAAGCCGACGCAGCCGATGGTTGCCGCATAAAGCTTTGCATAGTGGAACCAACCATTCATTTCAACAATGGTCGGATTGTTAGCAGCAAAGGTCTTTGCACCGATGTTGATAACAACGAAATAAACGGTCAAAGCAATCGGAACAATTCCAAAGAAGAATATTCCGCCCGCTTTCGTACGCCTTGCCAGCTCATTGGCTACCACAAGGCCTACGAAGACCAGCACCCAACCGATTAATTGGTAACCGGAAAGGCCGTCGTAAAGATGAAAAAACATTTTCATGCCTCCTAAAAGTGAATATTTTATTTTCAAAACGCCGCTGCCGTGGCTACAGCGCTTCGATTTCTTTAATCTGAACCTCGTTACCCACAACTAAGTAGGTGTTTTCACTGCCGCAATGCGGGCAGGTTTTGCCGAAGTCCACCGTGCGATAGGTTTTCTCGCAATCCTCGCAAAAGGTGATGGCTTCAATCGGTTCGTGAATGAGCTTGCACTCCTTCATAATCTCCGTTTTTTTCACAGCCCATTTCCAACAATCCTCCAAATAGCGGGGGATGACGGTGGAAACCTCGCCGACCTGGAGCGTGACCGAGGAAACCTCACTGAGATTTTGCTCTTTTGCAATATCCTCTATCGTATCAATAATACTAAATACAATTCCTAACTCGTGCATAATGTGTTCGGTTCGCTCACTTTCGTTCGCTTTGCGAACAGTTTTCAGTGATTAGTGTTTCGTTTTTAGTTTTCGGCAGGCGAAACGGCAATCCGCTCCGCCCTGCCGATAATGATTGCGTTTGCTTATTTATTTGCCTTTTTTGCTTTTTTGATTTTAATTTCACGCTTGAGCATATAGGGTAAGATTGCCTTGAGCTTATCCTCCGCCTTGTACATGGTAGAGCACTCGGGTCTTTCTCTGTAAAGGTGGATAGCATCAAACTCGCACTTGGTGGTGCACACGCCGCAGCCGACGCAACGGTTGGCATCCACAATTGTGGCACCGCAGCCAAGGCAGCGAGAGGTTTCAATCTTCACCTGCTCCTCAGTGAGCATCTTGTAATCATCCTTAAAGCCCTTCGGGTCAACCTTCTTGGTTGCCTTCGGGATTTGGCGATGGGCGGTATCATAGCTCTCGAGAACAATATTGTCCTTATCCAGCTCCACATAGTAGCGCGGGTTTCTGCCGATGGTCAAGGTGGAGTTCGGCTGCACAAATCTGTGAATCGAAATAGCGCCCTCTTTACCCATAGCAATCGCATCAATCGCGAAGCGCGGGCCGGTGAACGCATCACCGCCGACAAAGACATCGGGTTGCGCGGTTTGGAAGGTGAAGGTATCTGCCTTCGCAGTCATATTCCTGTTGAGCTCAACAGCGCTGCCTTCCAACAAGCCGCCCCACTCAATTGCCTGACCGATGGAAAGAATTACATTTTCACACTCCACGGTCTTGGTTTCGTTTTCATCATAAACCGGTGCAAAGCGATGCTCCTCATCAAAGACACTGACGCACTTTTTAAATACGATTGCCTTTACCTTGCCGTTTTCATCCTTCAAGATTTCCTTCGGACCCCAACCGCAGTTGATGCTCACACCGTCTTCCGTCGCTTCCTCGACCTCGTCATCGGAAGCGGGCATTTGCTCTCTTTGCTCCAAGCAGAACATGGAAACATTTTCCGCGCCGCAGTGAACGCTGACTCTTGCCGCGTCAATCGCCACATTACCGCCGCCAACAACGACCACATTCTTGCCGATGTCATATGCTTCCTTCTCTGCCGCTTCGTGCAGGAAGGCAACGGCTGTGGTCACGCCCTCGGCATCCTCACCTGCAACGCCGGCTTTTCTGCCGCCCTGCGCGCCGATTGCCATGTAGAAGGCTTTGTAGCCCTGCTCTCTGAGCGCATCGAGTGTGATATCCTTGCCGACCTCAACGCCGCACTTGATTTCCACACCCATTTCCCTGATGATATCGATTTCGGCATCAATGACAGCCTTTTCGAGCTTGTAGTTCGGGATACCGTAGCGGAGCATACCGCCGGGCTCCTCGTTTTTCTCAAAGACAGTGACATTGAGATAGCCTTTTTCTGCTAAGAAGAAGGCACAGGAAAGACCTGCGGGGCCTGCGCCGATGATAGCGACCTTCTCGGTGAAACCGGGCTCGCGGTCAAAGACACCTTCTACCGTAATCTTCGGAATGACCTTCTTGGGAATCATTCTCGTGGCATTATCCATATCGCGGTGCGCCAAGAATTTCTTGACATCATCAATCGCGATTGCTTCATCAATCGTTCCTCTGGTGCAAGCCTCTTCACAACGCTTGTTGCAGACATGGCCGCACACTGCGGGGAACGGATTTTCTTTTTTAATCAAAGCAAGCGCTTCCTCATACCTGCCCTGTGCCGCCATCTTCAAATAGCCCTGGATAGCGATGTGCGCCGGGCAAGCGGTCTTACAGGGTGCGGTGCCGGTTTCGTGGGTGTTGATGCGGTTTTTATCTCTGTATTCCTCTTCCCACTTATCGGGGCCCCACTTTGCCGCATCGGGCAGCTCCTGCTTCGGGTACTCGATTTCGCCCTGCTTGGTGCAAAGCTTTTGACCGAGCTTCAACGCGCCTGCCGGGCAATGCTCGACACATCTGCCGCAAGCAACGCAGTTTTCTTTTTTCACCTTCGCCACATAGGCGGAGCGAGACATATTCGGGGTATTAAACAGTTGAGAGGTTCTCAGTGCATAGCACACATTGACATTACAGTTACAAATCGCGAAGATTTTATCCTGACCGTCAATATTGGTAATCTGGTGCACAAAGCCGTTTTCCTCGCCCTGCTTGAAAATTTCGAGCGCCTGCTCCTTGGTGATATAGTGGCCGCCCTTTTTGGTCTCCACTACATAATCAGCCATATCGCCGACTGCCACGCACCAGCCCTCCGGGTCATCCGCACAGCCTTCGCCATAGGTTTGCCTGGAATAGCGGCAAGAGCACGGAGAAGCGGCATACTTGCCCTCGTACTTATCTAACCAATAAGAGATTTTTTCCACATTGATGGCTTCGTTTTCCATACCGATGGCCTTCTCGACCGGGATAACATGCATACCGATGCCGCCGCCTCCGGGCGGTACCATGGGTGTTACCTTCTCGAGCGGCAGCCTGGTCATTCTCTCAAAGAAGCGACCAAGCTCGGGGTGCTTAGTCAACAGCTCCTTGTTCATATTGGAAAATTCGCCTGAACCCGGAACAAACATCGGCAGTACCCACTGCTTTTCGTGCTGCGCGTTTTCATAGTTCCACTCAATCAAGCCGTTTTCACTCATCTGCGCCAAGAGGTTTTCCAGATATTCATCTGTAAAATTCATATCCTTGGTGAGCTTTTTCATATCGGCCCAAGTGCGTGGAATGCGCTTTTTCATGCGCAGTGCGACCTCTGCCATTTCATCGGTCGGGCAAATGGTTGCCACTGCCCAATACTCGGGGTCCTCTTTTGTGATTTTCTTAATGCCGAGCACAATCGGAATCCTATCGGTAATCATTCTGCCGAGTTTTACGATAGGTTCGCGCAGCTCTGTGACATTTTTCATGGATTCGGGAACGAATCCTGCAAGTTTATCAGCCATATAATCCTCCTCGCGAGCAAAGCTCTTATGGTTGAAATATTGTATTTTTTATAGGCAATTGCCATGCTATTGCATTTTAACGCTTTTTAGGTGCCGGTGCTGCTACGCTTCGCCGCGCGCCGCCTTTACCTGCGTGCGCAGCCAAGCTGCCCACTGCTCGATACCCTCGCCGGTTTTGGCGCAAATCGGAATAATCTCGGCGCGGGGATTGCGCATTCTGATATTCTTTTTGCACTGCTCCAAATCAAAATCGAAATAGGGCATCACATCAATTTTATTAATCAGCACCACATCGCAAATGGAAAACATCAGCGGATACTTCAGCGGTTTATCCTCTCCCTCGGGAACGGATAATATCATCGCATTTTTGGTCGCGCCGGTATCAAACTCGGCAGGGCACACAAGATTGCCGACATTTTCGAGAATGGCAAGCTCTACATCGCTTGTATCCAAGCCCTCTAAGCCCTGCCTGGTCATGCCGGCGTCTAAATGGCACATACCGCCGGTGTGCAGCTGAATCGCCTTCGCGCCGGTGAGTGCAATGCGCTTGGCATCCACATCCGAATCAATATCGGCTTCCATCACACCGATTTTAAACTCATCCTTTAACGCTTCGATGGTTTTGGTCAGCGTGGTGGTTTTCCCCGAGCCGGGCGAGGACATCAAGTTGAGCAAAAAAATGCCCTTCTCCTTCAGCTCCGCGCGCAGTGCATCCGCCTGCTTATCGTTGGCGGAAAAGACACTTTGCTTAATCTCAATTACTTTGACTTTATCCAAAAAATCAACTCCGTTAATTATTTTCACAAAAAAAATATATAATTAATATTATATATGTATGCATAGTGTATCATATTTACCGAATTTAGTCAATCTTTTTCGCAAAAATGGCAATATTTGTCGGGATATGGCGCATTTATTTACCGAGTCGAAAAAACCGCCTCGGCAAGCGAGGCGGTTTCGCGGTATAAAAATGTAACGGCGCTTATCTTTCGTACATCTCGGTTATCCCTGCAATTTTTTTGGCAAGCGCTTTATCGGCGGCGCCCTTTTGCATGCGCCAGTGCCAATTGCCGGTATCGGTGCCGGGGGTGTTGATGCGCGCCGCGGCGCCCAAACCGAGGTAATCCTGCATCTGCGCAATAAACAGGTCAGCCACAGAGCCCATGCCAAGGCGAATAACACCGAAAGCAAAACCCTCCGCGGCATTTAAGCCCGCGTATTTTTTCACTCTTGCAAGCTCCTTTTTATCCGCCTGCTTCAACCACGCGCTCAGAGTGGTGTTATCGTGGGTGCCGGTGTAGCAAACACAGTTTTTCTCGAACCGGTGCGGCTGATAATTGCTCGGCTTCTCGCTGCTGAAGGCAAACTCCAACACCTTCATCCCGGGCAAGCCGGAATCCTTGAGCAGCTGTCGCACGTCATCCGTTAAAATTCCCAAATCCTCCGCAATAAAGGAGATTTGCGGGAACCAATTGGTCAGTGTTTTCACAAGCTCCAAGCCGGGACCCTTGCGCCACTCGCCCATTTTGGCGGCCTTTTCGCCATAAGGCACTGCCCAATAGCTCTCAAAGCCTCTGAAATGGTCAATGCGCACCACATCATACAGCTTGCCGGCGCCGTCAATGCGACGAATCCACCAGCCGTAGCCTTCCTTTTTCATATAATCCCAATCATACAGCGGGTTACCCCACAGTTGCCCGTCCTCGCTAAAGTAATCGGGCGGCACCCCTGCCACATCGAGGGGAACATTCTTTTCATCGAGCATAAAATACTTGGGGTTTGCCCATACATCGGCAGAATCAAGCGCCACATAAATCGGCACATCACCGATAATGCCGATGCCCTTCTCCTTCGCATAGGCGCGCAGCTGCTCCCACTGCTCGTAAAAGAGATACTGCAAGTAGGCGTAAAACTGCACATCCTCTTCCAGCATGGCGCTGTAGCGCGCTACTGCCTCGGGAGCATGCAGGCGAATTGCCTCATCCTCCCACGCAGTCCAGCACTGCATGCCAAAATGCTTTTTAAGCGCCATATACAGCGCGTAATCCTCCAGCCATGCGTTTTCCTTTTCAAATGCTTCAAAAGCCGCCTTATCCTGCGCAAAGCCGCGCTCAAAGGCAAGGTGCAGCACCGCATAGCGGTTATTGTAAATCATTTCGTAATCCACGCACTGCGCATCGGTGCCCCAATCGCGCTTTTTGAGCTCCGCCGCTTTGAGCAAGCCCTTTTTGACCAGCATATCCAAATCAATAAAATACGGATTACCCGCAAAGGTAGAAAAGCTCTGGTACGGCGAATCGCCGTAGCTGGTCGGCCCTACCGGGAGAATTTGCCACCAGCTCTGCTTTGCCGCTGCCAAAAAGTCAATAAAATCATATGCCGCCTTGCCCAAGGTGCCGATACCGTAGGGCGAAGGCAGTGAAAAAATAGGCATTAAAATGCCACTGCTTCGTTTCATAATATACTCCTGTGAAATTGATAGGTTCTATTATACGAGGATGGGAGAGGGTTGTCAAATTCTAATTTATCGAGATAAATTAGAATTTGAACGCTCGTTTCACTCGCTGAAATAAGAAATAAGAAAGAAGAAATAAGAATGAAGGGCGGGGCACCCGCACCCGTTCCGCTTCGCTCTAATAAATAAGAAATAATATTTCACTTTGAGTTGTTGAATTAAAAATGGCGTAGATACGCACTTTTAAGCCTCCCTTGTGTAAAGGGAGGGGAACCGCTTGCGGTGGAGGGATTGTTCTATCAATCGGGTGTGGGTGTCCCACCCTTCCTCTTATTTCTTATTTTTTATTTCTTATTTTTGCGAACGCAGTGAGCAGATAAATTAGAATTTACAACACATATTTGAAAAAAGATGTATAATGTAGTATAATACTTTCGATTTTTAATAAAAATAGTAATATACATTATT
>ONWY01000162.1 GCA_900321665.1 uncultured Eubacteriales bacterium | reverse complement strand
GAATTAAAGGCATAGTAATCTGCCACCGATACGGCGGAAGCAAGAGCAAAGTGATACATCACAATGGTACCGATTGAACTGATTGCCAACGAAATAACCATATTATACTTGATGAAAAACGGCGGGTTATACTCTAACCTTGCGCTTTCGGCGTGCAGGTTTGCCCATTTGGAAAACACCAGCTTTTCCACACCCGCCAATTTGATTTTTTTCACACCGGTGATGATGGCATAGCTCAAGCCGCGTTCCTTTGTGCCCAGCTCCATCTTCTGTTTTGAGATTTTCATCGTCAACAAAGAGCTGGCGATGGAAAAAACAAAGCTTATCACAATAATCACAATGGAGGGCGCCACCAATAGGGGCGCAAATTTCCCGATTTGCGTGATATAGGCAAGGGAAAATATCGCTTGAAAGCCCGTGTCGAAAATCGCAGAGGTGATTAAGTTGCACAATGAACCGATGTAGTCGATTCTGCTCGATAAGTCACCGGAGGAATATTTTTTAAAGAAATCGGGCGGCAGCGATAAAACGCGCATCATCGTGGCGGATTCGATTGCCAAATCCATTTTCTTATTAAAGCGCTGGCTGAAGAGCGCATTTGCCACGCCGAAAATCATTTGGCTGAGCTGTGTGCAGATTAAAAAGATACTGCACGCTATGAGCACGCCGAGTTTGCCTGTTTCCAGCACATCCGACATTAAGACCTTGTTGATATCGACAACCAAGAGCCCGATTCCCGTGCCGATGAGCGATAAAATGCCGAAGAAGATAAAATCACTCGGTTTTAAGTTTTTGAGCGCGAAGATACCCAAATCGACAATACGCAGCTTTTTGAGCGGGAATTGGCGGTAAAAGCTGATCGCTTCCTCCTCGATAAGCGCTGCACTTTTGCGGTTCACGCGCCTGCGCTTGCCCGTAGTCGGGTCATAGAAGGTGAAGCCGCCGAGCTTGCCGGGAATGAGCGCAATCAAAGAGCCGTCTGCCTTTAGGGTACCGAGCATGGCGGTGTACGCATCCTTATACCAACCCTCGGTGAGCTTGACTACCCGTGTCATCATCCCTTCGGGTCGGATTAAATAATCCAATTGCTCGTTCACATCGGTAATCTCCGCCGGCACTTCTTTTATTTTTTTAATGCCGTAATATTTGAGCACGGCTGTAATCGCATCTCTTGTCTTTATGGCATCATCTTCCATCGCCTTGGAAACATTTTTGCCGGTGATGCTGTCCGATAATTTATAAAACGCCTCTTCAAACGCTTCTTCGCTATATTTCTTTCGCTGTTCAATCTGTTCTTCAAACCACCCCATCATATCCCTCCTTTCCGTCACAATTTTTAATCATTGGAGACAAGAGCCGTATAAGCCCCGCCTAAGGCGTAAAGCTCCTCGTGGGTGCCTCTTTCCAACACCTTGCCTTCCTCCAAAACGATGATTTCATCACAATCGCGAATGGTGGAGAGCCTGTGCGCCACGATAATGCAGGTGACGCCTCTGTTTTTTATGGCATTTGTCACTTCATATTCCGTTTTCGCATCAAGCGCCGAGGTCGCTTCATCTAAAATGACAATGGTCGGGTCTTGCGCAAGCACGCGGGCAATCTCCAAGCGCTGCCGCTGTCCGCCCGAGAAGTCTTTACCGTTTTCTATGAGTGTATAGTTATAGCCGCCCGCTCTTGCGTTAATCTCCTCGTGCATCCCCGCATCGTGCGCCGCCATAATCATTTCAAAGTTTTCAATGGAATTGTCCCACATCTTAATGTTGTTGGCGATGGTATCCTCAAACAGGGTGATATCCTGGTCGACCACCGCAAGGGAACCGCGAAATACATTTTTATCAATTTCGCCGAGGGGCTTGCCGTCAAACAAAATTTCACCGCTCCACTGCCGGTACAGCCCCGAAACAAGCTTGGCAATGGTGGATTTGCCGCAGCCCGAGGCGCCGACCAATGCCACCCTGCTGCCCGGTTGCAGGCTGAGGTTGAAGTTTTCAATTAACGGCGGCTCCAATTTGGAATAGCCGAAGGTCACATTTTTCAGTTCCACCGCACCGCTGAGCTTATTGTATTCGGTAGTTTCCTCTTCGCTCTCCTTGACAATATCATCCTCGGGGTATTCCATCACATCCTCAATTCTTTCCATTTGGGTTCTCATTTCCAAAATGGAGTTCGATGCCGCGATGACCTCTCCGACCGGTCCCATAAAGGCGGTTAAGTAGCCCTGAAACGCCATAATCATACCGACTGTAAACTCCCCCTTTATGCACAGCCAAATGCCGATAGAGGTAATAATGACATTCACTATCATATTAATCGCGCTCGGGATAATGCCCCACAGTGCCGAGGTGTTGAGTAGCTGTATCTCGTTATTGTTTACATTTGCCTGATAGCCTGCCCACTTTCCGAAAAAGCCGTTTTCCGCACCGCTTGCTTTAATGGTTTCAATCATTTGAATACCCGAGGCGGTGGTGCTCTCGAGCATCGCGCTGTCTCTGGTGCCGACACGGCTCAAGTCCACCCTCTTTTTGGTGACAATGCGCGCAACAATCACATCTGCAAACAGTGAGCTGATGCCGATAAGGGAAAGCAGCACATTGTAGCGGAACATGACCACCAGGTAAAAAACCGCCATGCCGATTTTTAAGACCAGGGGCGTAAAGGTGCGAATAAACACGGAGGCAACCGTGGCATTTTGCGCTTGCCTGGATAAAATATCGCCCGCCATTCTCTGCGAGAAAAAGTCCATCGGCAGCCGCAACACTTTCCACATATAAGTGGTGCTGCCGATAACGGCTAACTTGCCGTTGAGCTTTAAAGTATACGCTTGGTTGACAATTTGAATCACCAGCTGCACCACTGTCAGCGCGCAAACGCCTATAATAAAGGGCACAAACCAATCAAGGTTTTGGTGTGTCAGCAAGCGGTCCACAAACACCCTGGAAAACCCGGGCTGTATAATTTGCAGCAAGGAGGTGATAACGGTCGTAATCAAAATAAACAGCGCCACCGTCTTTGTGCCTTTTAAGCGCTTTTTGGCAAAAAGCAAAATGCTTTTTGGTTTGCCGCCCGGTTCAAAGCTTTCGGTCGGCTTAAAGCACAGGCATATGCCGGAATAATTTTTTTCAAAAGCCTCCATCGGGTACTTTGTTTTGCCCCTCGACGGGTCATTGATAATGGCATATTTGCCTTTAAACCCGTTTAAAACCACAAAGTGGTTGTTGTTCCAAAACACAATGCACGGAAACACGGCTTCCTGCCGCAAATCCTCTGCCGAATAGCGATAGCCCTTTGCTTCAAAGCCGTAGTTTCGCGCGGCTTTTAAGATTTTGCCCGCCTTCGAGCCGTCGCGCGAAACGCCGCAATCGGCGCGCACCTGCTCGAGCGGTACCCACCTGCCGTAATATGCCAAGATCATGGTAAGGCACGCCGCACCGCACTCTAATGCTTCTAATTGTATGACAACCGGCACTTTTTTTGCGACTCCGTTTTGTACCGGCTCTTTTGCTCTTTTCATCATCCAATCTCTTTTCTTTTTCAATATCGGGGTTAGTTTACAATAAATTTCATCGGTGAGATGCTTTCTATAATGATGTTCGCGCCGTATATGCCTTCCTTGACATTTTTATTGAGCTTGCACTTGTAAATCCACTCGCCCACCTGCAGGTTTCCGATGTACCTGGTGTATTCATCGAGCGTATCTGTCACCTTTTCCGCTTTTTCGCCGACACTCTCCACTTCATAAGCCGTTGCGTTATCATTAATGCGCACCGGCATACCGGCTTTGATTTGCTCTATGTCCTCCTCTTTGACATACAAGTAGGTGCTGCCGCTGTCGGAAACGGCAACCGCTTGCACCTTTGTATCTATTTTGCCGAAGATGCCCCAAATGCAAAAGCCTGCCAGCAATACCACAATCGCCAGTACCAATATCCACACCCCGGGGTTTGAGAGGCGAATGTATTCATTGAGCTGCTCGGGCGAATCCACCTTTTT
>ONWY01000159.1 GCA_900321665.1 uncultured Eubacteriales bacterium | reverse complement strand
GTCGGCCCAGCGCGACACATCCACGGCTCCTCCGGCATATCCTGCAACACGGCAAAGGCATCATTATAAACACCGGAGTCGGAATGCCACACACCGATTCCGAAGCTGTTTTGCTCCACCTGCACCACGGGAATTTCAAAGGAGAGCTGTGCATCTCCCACAGCCGCGCTGACCTCCAGCGTGGTCTGCGGCGCAATCGGTTCTATCTTTCCCTTCTTTGCATAATAAAACTGTATCGGCGAGAGAGAATAATATAAATCCTCTATCTGCGTGCCGTAAAGCTTCACATCCAATTGCTGCGCCTGTGCGGTATAGCGCTCATCCACCAAATCATATGCCTGTGTCGGCGCGGTCTGCGGCTCGGATTTTTTTGAAAACAAAAAAGAGCCGACTGCAATTGCCACCGCCACAAGAAGCGCAAAGCCGATGGTAATCAAGGTTCTTTTACTCATAAATACCTCTTCATATTTCGGCTGACAGATGAAGCAGCCGATTAAAACAAATATATATTAAAACTATTATAAATTGAATGGCGGTATATTTCAACCTGATTTTGGCAAAATAGTAGTGAAAATAATCGAAAGGTGATGCGCTATGCAAAACAATTTCAGAAAAATACTTGCTGCCGCCGCAGTCATTCTTATCATTGCACTGGCAGCCATTCCTGTCGTAGGCGCCAGAAAGAGTGTACCTACTCTCTCTCGCTACGGTTCCACCGGTACAGAGGTCAGAAATATTCAAAATGTGCTCAAGCGCCTCGGCTATTACACCGGCGCGGTAGACGGCATTTACGGCTCGGGCACCAAAAATGCGGTCGTACGCTTTCAGCACGATTGCGGGCTGACACAAGACGGCATTTGCGGACCGGTGACCCTGTTGTACTTGGGGCTTGATTCCGGCGGAAGCGCCTCGGCAAGCGGAAAATTTTCCTCCTCGGATGTAGCGCTGCTTGCCAAGGTGATTTCCGCAGAAGCACGCGGAGAACCGTATGAAGGACAGGTTGCCGTCGGCGCCGTGGTGCTCAACAGAGTAGCGCACCCTTCTTTTCCCAATTCGATTTCAGGAGTTGTGTACCAATCCGGCGCATTTTCCGCCGTTACCGATTCCAATTGGTCGGCTTCCGTGACGGAGAGCGCCAAAAAAGCGGCACAGGATGCCATCAACGGCTGGGATCCGAGCGGCGGTGCAATCTATTACTACAACCCGAAAAAAACGAGCAATCAGTGGATTCGCACCCGACCGGTAGTGACGGTTATCGGCAACCACATCTTTGCAAAGTAAAATGCGCATCTGTGCATTTTGCCTTTTGCACGGCGCATAATTCAACTTTAATGCCTTGACATATTTATGCTTCAAGAATATAATATTTAGTAACGAAAATTTTTAGGAGTTATTGAAATGAAGCATATTTTAACCTTAAACAAAATTTCTGCCGCAGGCCTTGATAAGTTTGACAAGGAAAAATACACCTGCGGTGAAGTCGAAAATCCGGACGCAATTATTGTGCGCTCCGCATCCATGCACGATATGGACATTCCTGCTTCCGTCATCGGCATCGCAAGAGCCGGCGCAGGCACCAACAATATTCCGATAGACAAGTGCTCCGAGCAGGGCATTGTTGTTTTCAACACCCCCGGCGCAAATGCCAACGCGGTAAAGGAACTCGTGATTTGCGGCTTGTTCCTTGCCTCCAGAAGGATTGTGCAAGGCGCCGCTTGGGCACAAACACTCAAAGGCAAGGGCGACGAGGTCGGCAAGCTGGTTGAAAAAGGCAAGAGCCAATTTGCCGGCTGCGAAATCTTGGGCAAGACCTTAGGCTTAATCGGCTTAGGCGCGATTGGCAAAAAGGTGGCCGCTTCTGCCGCTGCGCTTGGTATGAAGGTCATCGGCTACGACTCTTTCTTGCCCGAGGGCACGGAGATTGACGGTGTGGAAATTGTCAAAGACATTCAAGAGATTTACGAAAACAGCGATTACATTTCCTTGCATGTGCCGCTCAATGATTCCACAAGAGGTATGGTAGACGCGGCAGCTCTCGCAAGCTGTAAAGACGGCGTGAAGCTGTTAAACTTTGCGCGCGGCGGCATTGTGGATAACAATGCGCTGATTGCCGCTTTAGAGAGCGGTAAGGTTTCCGCATATGTCATCGATTTCCCGGATGACTCCATTTTAGGGGTTGAAGGTGTAATTGCCATTCCGCACCTTGGCGCTTCGAGCGCAGAGAGCGAAGAAAACTGCGCTGCCATGGCAGCCGACCAGCTGATTGATTTAATTGAAACAGGCTCTATTAAAAACAGTGTTAATATGAGCCCCGTTGCGCTGGAAAAAGGCGAAAAGACCTGCGTTTTCTGCAAAGAAGCAGCTGCTGAAGCAGTCAGAAATGCCGGCAAGGTGCTCGGCGAAGGTGCAAAGGGCGGCTATTGCTACATTGCGCTTGAAGGCAAAGTAGATATTAGCGGCGAGGGCATCTTAAAAGTGCGGGTAATCTGAGATGGATAAAAAGAAAAAAATACTCATCGGCGTACTGATTGCGTGCGTTGTCATCGCCGCAGGGTGCATTATCGCCGCAATCGTGATAAAAAGCGGTCATAACAACACGACCTCTGCAACGACCGGCGCAAGCACTGCCGCGCAGGCGGGGGAAACCACCGCAAAGCAAGCCGCCACGGGAGATGCCAAGGGTATTGAATATGTCAAGGATGCGTATAAAGAGGACTACAAAACCGTTTCTTCCTCCGGCATCAAGGGCGAGCCGGATGCCAAAATCAAAGCAACCTTTTACAATTTAGCCAAAGACGCATCACCGGAGCTTGTGATGGAAAACTTTGATTTAATCAAGGTCTACGAAGGCTTTCGCATTTATGATACCACCGGCACAACCGATGCGCAGGGTAAGCAAAGCGCTCTTCTGCTCATCTATGCCGAAAGCGGCAAAGCGACGATGGTCAATTGCGAGGAATATAAAACCACACAAGAGCGGGCAGACAGACTGACCGAATATATTGAAGAGTTTGACAAAAACTACGAGCGCCATGCAGCATATGCAAAATCGCTCGAGGGCGAAAAGGTGCTTTACGAGTAAACCGGAGTAGTAAAACAAAAAAGACTGTTTCAACAATCACAAGTTGAAACAGCCTTTTTTTATAATACTTTGGATAGGAAATCTTGCAATCTTTCATCCTTCGGATGGTCGAATATTTCTTCGGGTGTGCCCTGCTCAAGCACCTTGCCCTCATCCATAAATACCACGCGCGTTGCCACCTCTTTGGCAAAGCCCATTTCGTGGGTGACGACAACCATGGTCATACCCTTGCGCGCCAGTGCCTTCATTACATCCAGCACCTCGCCGACCATTTCCGGGTCAAGCGCCGAGGTCGGTTCGTCAAAAAGCATCACCTCAGGGTCCATACAAAGCGCACGCACAATCGCAACCCTCTGCTTCTGCCCGCCGGAAAGCTGGCTGGGATAGGCATCGGCTCTATCGGCGAGACCGACTCTTTCCAATAGCTCTAATGCGGTTTTTTCCGCTTCCTCTTTGGACTTTCCAAGCAGCTTTGTGGGCGCAATAGTAAGGTTTTTAAGCACATTCATATTCGGGAACAAATTAAAGTGTTGAAACACCATTCCCATCTTTTGGCGGTGCTTATTGATATCAATTTTCGGATTTGCCAAATCCTCGCCGTCAAAAATGATTTTACCGCCTGTCGGTATTTCCAAGAGATTTAAGGAGCGAAGCATGGTGGATTTTCCCGAGCCGGAGGGCCCGATAATAACGACAACCTCGCCCTTGTCAATTTCAAGGTCGACGCCATCGAGGGCTTTTACCTCTTCGCCATTGTAATATTTCTTTAATCCCTGTACATCAATTAAACAATTAGCGTTCACTCTTGCGCAGCCTCCTTTCCACTCTGCCGACAAGCGCTGTCAAAATCAGCACCGTGACAAGATAGATAATCGCCACTACCGCTAAGGGCAGGAAATAATCAAAAATTCTGCCGCCGATGATGTTGCCGCGGGGCTCCGGCAGCAGACGCATGATGCTCAGCGCGATGGTGGTCTTGCCCGCGCCGGTCTCGCCG
>ONWY01000216.1 GCA_900321665.1 uncultured Eubacteriales bacterium | reverse complement strand
AGTGGGAAAATGTGCTCGAGAATATGGAGCAGGTGCGCGCATACCAGGCACAGGCTGCCAAAAAGAGCGATTTTGAGCGCACCGAGGTCAATAAGGATAAAACCGGTGTGGAGCTGAAGGGTGTCAGAGCCGTGAACCCGGTCAACGGCAAGGAAATCCCGATTTTCATTTCCGATTATGTGCTCGCTTCCTACGGCACGGGCGCCATCATGGCGGTGCCGGCGCACGATACGCGCGATTGGGAGTTTGCCAAAAAGTTTGATTTGCCGATTATCGAGGTCGTGCAGGGCGGCGATGTGCAAAAGGAAGCCTTCACCGATTGCGCCACCGGCATAATGGTCAATTCCGATTTTCTTGACGGTTTAAGTGTCGAGCAGGCAAAGGTGAAAATTAAGGAGTGGATTACCGAAAAGGGCTGCGGTCATGAGAAGGTAAACTTTAAGCTGCGCGATTGGGTGTTCTCCCGCCAGCGCTATTGGGGCGAGCCGATTCCGATTGTGCACTGCGAAAAGTGCGGCTATGTGGCATTGCCCGAGAGCGAGCTGCCGCTGACTCTGCCGCAGGTAGAGTCCTACGAGCCGACCGACAACGGTGAAAGCCCCCTGTCCGCACTGACCGATTGGGTCAATACCACTTGCCCGCATTGCGGCGGTCCTGCCAAGCGCGAGACCGATACCATGCCGCAGTGGGCAGGCTCCTCTTGGTACTTCCTGCGCTATTGCGACCCGCATAATGAGCAGGCGCTCGCTTCCAAAGAAGCATTGGAGTATTGGAGCCCTGTGGATTGGTACAACGGCGGTATGGAGCACACCACCTTGCACCTGCTTTACAGCCGCTTCTGGCATAAGTTCTTGTATGACATCGGTGTCGTGCCGACCAAGGAGCCTTATATGAAGCGCACCAGCCATGGGATGATTTTGGGCGAAAACGGCGAAAAGATGTCAAAATCCAGAGGCAATGTGGTCAACCCCGATGATATGATTGACCAATACGGTGCCGATACACTGCGCTTGTATGAGATGTTTATCGGCGATTTTGAAAAGGCAGCGCCCTGGTCGAGCCAATCTATCAAGGGCTGCAAGCGCTTCTTGGAAAGAGTCTGGGGCTTGCAGGAAATCTTAGAGCCGGGCGAGGCATACCGCACTGCGCTTGAGGTCGCCTTCCACAAGACCATTAAGAAGGTCACCGAGGATATTGATGCGCTCAAGCCGAATACCGCTATTGCCGCGCTGATGAGCCTGATAAATGATATTTATAACACGAAGGCAATTAACCGCGCAGAGCTGCGCACCTTCTTGCTGTTGCTCAATCCCTTTGCACCGCATATTACGGAGGAAATTTGGGAAGCGCAGGGCTTCGGCGGGCAGTTAAATGCCGCCAAGTGGCCGGTGTTTGATGCCGAGAAGTGTGTGGATAAGAGTGTCGAAATCCCGATTCAGGTAAACGGTAAAATTCGCGAGCGCATTTCCGTCAGCCCCGATGCGGAGCAGCCGGAGGTGCTCGAGAGTGTACATGCGCTGGAGAAAATCCAAGCCGCCTGCGCGGGTAAGACCATTGTCAAGGAAATCTATGTGAAGGGCAGAATTGTCAATATTGTTGTAAAATAATGGTGAAAATTTCTTGTTTTCATTGGAGATAAGACATTTTTTTGCTTCTGTTCATAAAATTTTGTTGACAATAAAAGCGGAAATATGTATAATTACTTTTGTATTTATGTTTAAAATACCCATGTAAGGGGGGAAAAGTGAATGAGTACTGTTCGTGTGAAAGAAAACGAATCTCTTGAAAGCGCACTCAGGCGTTTTAAAAGACAGACTTCTCGTGATGGCGTCATCCAGGAAGTCCGCAAAAGAGAGCACTACGAAAAGCCTTCTGTAAAGCGCAAGAAAAAGTCCGAGGCAGCTCGTAAGCGCAAGTATTAATTGTAATACATAAGTGGGGCGAACGATTTTTCGTTCGCCCTGTTTTTCAAAGGAGACCGTTATGTTAAAAGAGGAGCTTTATTTACCCGACCATATTTTTAACAGTATCTTGGATATCACACCCGCGTTTTTAAAAGAGCACGGCATTAAGGGTATTTTGTGCGATGTGGATAACACCCTTGCCTATGATAACCGCAAGCTTGCCATTCCCGAAGCGGTGGAGTGGTTGGATATCATGAAAAAGGCAGGCATTAAAATTTGCATTATGTCCAATGCCTTCCCCGTGCGCGTGAAGCCGATGGTGAAGATGCTCGGTATCAAGTATTACCGCTCGCGCTGCCACAAGCCGCGCCAGTGGTTTTACCAGCCGCTGACAGCGAAGATGGGCTTGAAGCACGGCGAGGTCGCTTTTTTGGGCGACCAGATGAAAACCGATATTGTCGGTGCCAATACTGCCGATATCCTTTCGCTTTATGTCATGCCGTATGCATTTGAAACCAATCCTTTTTATAAAAACATCTTTAAAAAGAGGCGTGCCATCGAGAGAAGGTATATTAAAATGTATAACGAGCTTCACGGCACCAAGTTTGATTTTCCGGATTGCATCAAAGCTGAGATGCACGCGGAGGATATAAAAGAATGCGTATACTAATATTAAATGGTGTCAATTTAAACCTGACCGGTACCAGAAGCCCGGAGATTTACGGCGGCGAAACGCTCGAGGATATTAACCGCGAAATCGCACAGTTTGCCGAGAGCTTCGGTGCGCAGTGCGATTTTCTCCAAACCAATTTTGAAGGGGAGCTTGTCGAGGCGCTGCACGCGGCGCGCGGCAGGTATGCGGGCGTGGTGCTCAATGCGGGCGCATGGACCCACTATTCCTATGCCATTCGCGATGCGGTGGAGGGAATCGATGTGCCGGTGGTGGAAACCCATATGAGCGATATCACCAAAAGAGAAGCCTTTCGGGCACACTCGGTGCTCAGCGAGGTGTGTATCGCAACCGTCATGGGGCTTGGCAAGGGCTCCTATTTAAAAGCAGTAGAAATACTATGTCATCATGTGAAAAAATAGTGTGAAGCTTCACACTATTTTTTCAATTGCTATGGCATATCAGTCACGCACGAACCCGGTTTCTATTTGCTGATTTGCCCTTAAATGTCGTTAAAAATGCGCGCAATACGCAGAGTATTCCTTTGC
>ONWY01000157.1 GCA_900321665.1 uncultured Eubacteriales bacterium | reverse complement strand
TACGATTCTTCAATTATCGTAATTTATATAGAGCGGTCATGTTGGTTTTACTATTGATTCTTGTGCTGTGCATTGCTACCGGGAAAGAACGAATGATTCCGGCAAACAAATTCACTACTTCGTTAGCTTGTTTTTCGGGGTTATTGTTAATCTCGTTTTTTTGTTTTTTGGTTATGTATTTCCACAAAGAAGAGTTTCAGGGTTCTGAAGCGAAGATATATATCACGCGCATTTTTCAAACATGCTTATTTTATTTTTTGGCAGATATTTTTTGGGCAAACGCGCATAATCAGAACACTGCATATTTATGCTTGCCATTGATATTATCCATGATTTTTGTTTTTAAGCATTTTAATGTGTTTGCTAATGTGAAAAAGGTTGTTTTAAAAAAGGTCGGAACAGAAAAATGAACTTTTCAACAGAACTTTACTTTTATTCCAAGTCTGATTTGAAGGTGACAACCGAAGTTTTAAAGGGGTAGTGTATGAATAAAGTAATGCTCATTTATCCGCCGGGAAAGCTGTATCAGCGCAGTGAGGATAGAGCTCAATGTAATTTAGACGAAGCGGCAACAGGCGCCATTCACGCTTGCAACGATTTGGGCTATTGCGCTGCCGTGCTTTTAGAAAAGGGGTATGAAGTATTTTTGCGCGACTACCAAACCGAGGGTGTGTCTTTTGCCGAAGTTGTTGGAGATGTCAGAACCTTCAAACCGGATATGATAGTGCTCAGCACAACCAATTCTTCTGTAAAAACGGACTTGGCGTTTTTAAAAAAACTTTCTCGTTTTCACCGGTCGATTTGTGTTGTCAAAGGCGCTTTGTTCTATGATATAGAGTTGAGTTTACTATCTCATCTTGATTTAGAGCACATCTCCTGCCTTATTGGCTCGGAGATGGAGTTTGTTATCGGAGCTCTTGCCGATTACTACCTACGAGGCGAGGGGCAGATTGCCGAGATTAACGGCATTATTTATCAAGAGAACGGTAACTTTAAAAAGAACCGTTTTTTGTGCGGAACGAATGATTTGGATTCTTTGCCTTTTCCGGCAAGACAGTTGATGAAAAACGAGTTGTATGTGCGCCCCGATACCGGCGAGCCGATGGCGACGATTGCAACCGGGCTCGGCTGCCCTTCAAACTGTATTTATTGTTTAACGCCCATCATTTCCGGCAGGAATGTCAGGAAAAGGGAAGTGGAAAATGTTTTTAGCGAAATTGAGGAGTGCTATTACAAATTCGGCATCAGAAACTTTTTCTTTAAGGCAGATACTTTCACGATTGATGAAGCATATGCCACTGCAATTTGCGAGAGGATAATCAATTCCGAGCTAAAAGGGAAGATTGCGTTTACCGTCAATTCAAGAGTGAAACCATTGAGCATGAGGCTGCTCAAAAAGCTCAAACAGGCAGGTTGCTTTATGATTGCGGTGGGTTTCGAGAGTGGCAGTGATGAAACACTCAAAAAAATAAAAAAAGGCACCACCGTTGCCGATAATGTAAGGGCGGCAAAAATGATAAAGCAAGCCGGTATTCCTCTTTTCGGCTTTTTTATGCTCGGCTTCCCTTGGGAAACAAAAGCAGATATTTTGCAAACTAAAAGGCTGATTGAGAGCATTAACCCGGATTTCATCGAAGTGCATGTTGCTATGCCGTATTACGGCACAGAGCTGTATAGTATCGCACTCGAGCAAGGCGTTTTAACAAGTGACGGCTTCGGTCATGACTATTATGAACCGAACACGAAAGGCACAAAAACACTCTCTTTAGAAGAAGTTTTGGAACTCAAAAAGAAAATTCTATTGAGCTTTTATGTAAGACCGCAATATATTTGCCACAAAATGGGGCAGGCGATTACGCAGCCGAAAGTGATGCTCAATTACTGTCGCTACGGTTTGAATTTGGTTAAGAAAAATTTGTTCAAATAACGATTAATTTATCAAATATATAATTTAGTCTTTTAAATCAATGAGGAGAAATGATGGCTAAAATAGATTTAAAGAACAATAAGTTTTTATCTACTCATCGATATGCTATCGCTTTTTTTGTCTTTTTAATCGCATACCATGTGATTATAGTGAATCGATTTAACACATGGAGCTTTGTTGAGTTTACATATTCGCATTACTGTGTGGACTTTTCTTTCGGGTTCGGTACAAAGCTGTTGCCGGGTGCCATCTATCGTTTTTTGTTTAACGGGCACACATCGCGCTTAACGGCAACGGTTTTTGCAACGGCATTGGTCATTGTTTTCTTTATTTTGCTTTCGATGCAATTGGAAAAATTTATGAAGCGGATGCCGAAAAAATATCTCAACAGTGCATTTATGCTCGTTTTGTTTTTCCTTTCCGGCTCTTATACTTTTTGCATTTTTACCAAATCTTTAGGGCTTATGGATACATATTGGCTGCTGATTGGGTTGGCTTTTTTCACTTGTTTGGAGCACAAGTATTTGCGCTTTTTGATTCCTTTATTGGTTACCGTATCTCTCATTTTTCATTTTTCGGCA
The DNA here is from genome assembly GCA_900321665.1 of uncultured Eubacteriales bacterium. Lineage (GTDB taxonomy): Bacteria > Bacillota > Clostridia > Oscillospirales > Acutalibacteraceae > RUG714. The sequence continues at coordinate 1,602 of ONWY01000157.1, read as the reverse complement.
ATTGTATTTGTGATTCCCGTTTTTAGTATTATATTGCTTTATTATGTTTCAATTAGCGATGATAAAAAAGAGAAAGCCGCTTTGCTGGTGATTTTCGGCTTAAGCATTATTTTAGCGGTTATTATGTTTTTAATTCTGTTCTTTTATGAATCAAGAACCATCTGCTCCATGTCTGAGTTCCATCGCAAATTAAAAGAAAACGGTTCTGATTTCACATTATATTATGACTATGCTTTTTTCCACGAGTGGGAGGGCAGGTCATTTGTGCCGGAAAGCGTCCTTGCCATGAAACCGTCTTTGGCGAAGTTTTTCTATCTGTTTTACTATCAGGTGAAACTTTGCATTGATTTGTTAAAAACCAATTTTTTAAATAATCTATTTGCTTTGTTGTGCGGCATAATGATTGTTTTCCCTTTGGCTGGTTTCTTTATCCGCTTTCATTTATCCGTATTGCGAAAAAAAGGAAACAAGTTACGGCGGTTTTGTGCTTTTTTAATGATTGCACATTTTCCGTTTATATTTATTCTGGCATTGCTCTTTGCAAATTCCGTCGATATGACGCGGTATATGACTTACGCTGTCATACCGATGTTTTGCTTTGCTTTTGTCATCCTAAATCATGAGAAAGATATGAGAGAAATCTTTTTTGAAAATATGCTCTCTTTGAAAAACAATTTGCCGCTAAAGATTTATGCGTTAGCGTACTTTTTAATCACACTTGCGCCGACGATATGAAAGGATGGAAAATATGACTAAAAAAATCACAGCCTCCTCTAAAATTTTAACGGTGATAGCTTTTATCCTTTTATGGATAACCCGGGGGATGTTTTACTATCTTGAAATTGCTTCTTCAAATAATTTTCTTTCTTATATATTGTTAGGCGTTTTGTGTTTAACGGTCTTTTCCCTTACATTAAAAGGCGCGAAATATACACCGGTTTTAGTTGTCGGTTTAGTGGGTGTTGTCACCCTTTGCATTGTTTATTCAGTCGTTTACGGAACAGAGAGACTCATTCTTCTTGCACCGGTGGTTTGTTTCGCTCCAATCCTGTTTTTCATAAATAATTTTAAAGAAAAACTGGATAATGCAAAAGAACTGTCGTTTGAAAAAATAGGCAATGAATTATTCGGCATTTTGCCCATCATTGTTTTGGTGCTAATTATTTATGCTGTCATAAAACAATCTTATTATTTTGAAAAAGGGCAAATTTATTACATGTTTATCAGCATTGCAGTCGCTTCATTGTACTTTTTCTCTGCTAAAAACAGTAACGGTAAGGTCAGCGGAAAGAGGGAAACCAAATTATTAAGTTCACCGTTTATGATTGCAGGCATTTTAATCATTGAAAGCTGTTTGTACTGTATCGTTAACCATTTGCTTATTATCTCAAGCATTTGTTAAGAATCCAGATCAAACAGTTGAAGCTTATGTACAAGGTGCTAAGAGTGCTGTTGTTACATTCGTTCGTCTTGAAGTTGGAGAAGGAATTGAAAAGGTAGAAACAGACTTCGCTGCTGAAGTTGCTGCTCAAGCTGGTCAATTCAACAAGTAATTTATATAGGGGAATATTGCGCTTATTCCCCTATTTTTTTAAAAATAAA
>ONWY01000133.1:3049-7482 GCA_900321665.1 uncultured Eubacteriales bacterium | reverse complement strand
CCGATGCCGGTATCCTCGCCCAAGGTGTGGTTGGTTTGAATACAAAGGAGCACATTTTGCACAAAGGCATCCTCTTTTTCAATATAGTGCACATCGTTGGTTGCCACGGTGGGAATACCGGTTTGCGCGCTTAATTCCAAAAGCATCGGGTTGATTCTTTTTTGCTCGGGGAGAGAATGGTCTTGCAGCTCGATGTAATAATTACCCTCGCCGAATACCGCGGCATACCACAGTGCGGTCTGCTTCGCGCTCTCAAAATCACCCTTTGAAAGCAGGCGCGGAATTTCGCCCGCAAGGCAGGCGGAGAGCGCAATCAAGCCCTCGTGGTGCTGCTCGAGCAGCGCTTTATCCACGCGCGGCTTCGTATAAAAGCCCTCTGTCCACGCGCGGGAAACGAGCTTAATCAAATTGCGGTAGCCCTGCTCATTTTTGCATAACAAAACAAGATGATGCCTTTCATCATCTATCCCCTTCACCTTATCAAAGCGCGAGCGCTTGGCAACATACACCTCGCAACCGATAATCGGCTTAATGTCATTTGCCTTGCAGGCATTAAAAAAATCAACCGCCCCGTACATCACACCATGGTCGGTTATCGCAAGGGCGGTTTGCCCCAATGCCTTGGCGCGCTTGACAAGCTCGCCGATTCTGCACGCACCGTCAAGCAGGCTATATTCCGTATGCACATGAAGGTGGGTAAACATTACAGCTCCTCCGCAATTTTTTCCAGCTTTTTCAAGCGATGGTTGGCGCCCGAGCGAGAAATCGGCTCGCTCAAAGCGGCGGCGATTTCGGAAAGCGACATATCCGGGTTTTGCAGCCGCAGCTGTGCAATTTCCCGCAGCTCCTCGGGCAGGTACTCAAAGCCCTTTTTGTTTTTTATTCTGCGAATTGCCTTCGCCTGCTTCACACCGGCTTTGGTAACCTTGTCCAAATTGGCGCTATCGCAGTTTTTTAAGCGATTGGCACGGTTGCGAATATCCTTTTCCACCTTGGCATTGACCACCTCAAAGGCGCAATTTTGCGCACCCATAAAAAAGAGGATATCCTCAATGGATTCGCTGCCCTTAAAGTAAACCACCATTTCATACTTGCGCACAACCTTTTTGGGATTAAGCGGCTCGTCGGGCTCGATTTCGCTAATGAGCTTCATCAAATCCTTGCACAGCTGGTAATAAGCAATGGCAAACTCGAGGTGATAATCCTTTTTCGGGTCGGCAGCCGTACCGCACGCGCAAAAGGCGCCTGCCAAAAAATCGGCATAGCAGCTCTCGGTATCCATATTGGCTCTGTTAATTCTCAAAGTAAACTCGCTGCCGCTGAGGGAAAACGCGGCAAAAATGCGCTTTCTCTCCTCCGCCTCGGCAACCTCGCAGGTGTAGGTGCCGCCGCCGGTAACACTCATTTGTACCTTTACCCCTGCCAGGCGCTTTGCACAATCACAATAAGCATGCGCAAGCTCTTTATTTTCGGTTTTCAGATAAATAGAATTAAGAGAAAAAGCCGAGGAAAACAAAAACAGCCCGTAACAAAAAGCAAGGAACGCTTCCGGCTGTTCCCTGTCTTTTGCCAACAATTCACTTTTCACGGTGGAAGTAAATGATTTTTTCATCGCTAATTTTTATCAATATCTCTATGGGAAATCAGGGGCGAAAAGCCCTGTGCTTCCAAATACTGCGCCAGCTTCTCGGCAAAGGTGACCGAGCGGTGATGCCCGCCCGAGCACCCGAATGCAATCACCAGCTGGCTCTTGCCCTCCGCTTCATAAAGCGGGATTAAAAAGGTAGTCAGCGCCGCGATTTTTTCAAACATCTGCTCGCTGTTTTCGCTATGCATCACATAATCGCGCACTTCCTTGTCTAAACCGGTTTTTGCTTTGAGCTCCTCCACATAATACGGGTTGGGCAGGCAGCGCACATCAAACATCAAATCCGCTTCGGAAGGGGTACCGTGCTTAAAGCCGAAGGACATCGAGTAAATTCTCATACCCTCCCCGTTCTCCTCGTTGAGGATTTCCAAAAGCCTGTGTTTGAGCTGCGCGGGTTTTAAAAAGGAAGTATCAATCACATAATCTGCCCGCTCTCGAATCGGAATGAGCAGAGTGCGCTCGCGCTCAATGGCATGGAGAATATTTTTATCCTTTTGCTCCATCAGCGGGTGTCTGCGCCGCGAGAGATTATAGCGCTTGAGCAGCTCCGTATTGCTGCACTCCATAAAAATGATTTTGTGCTCGATATGTTTCGCTTCGAGCAAATCATCGCTGCCGACCAGCTCACCGGGCGCATTGATACCGCGCAAATCGGCTGCTATCGCTACCTTTTGATACCCGGCATTTTCAATTAATTCCAAGAAGGTTGAAAACAACTGCAGCGGCAGGTTATCCACACAATAATAGTCCAAATCCTCGAGCACATCCATCGTGGTAGATTTACCGGCACCCGATACGCCGCTGATAAACAAAACTTCCATCATTGTTCCTTCCTTAAAGCTACTGCAAAAATCTATTTCAGTATCTTGACTTCTCTTTCCAGACTGACGCCGTCTTTTTCCAAAATTTCTTTATGAATCTTGTCGCACAGTGCCAAGACATCCGCGCAGGTGGCACCTCCGAGGTTGACTACAAAGCCCGCGTGCTTTTCACTGACTGCCGCCCCGCCGACGCGTGCGCCCTTGAAGCCCGCATCCTCGATAAGCTTCCCTGCAAAATAGCCCTCGGGGCGCTTAAAGGTGCTGCCCGCCGAGGGGTACTCGAGCGGTTGCTTTGCCTTGCGCTTGCCGTAAAGCTCCTCCATTTTTGCTTTAATCTGCGCTTTTTTTCCCTTTTGCAGCTTCAGAAACAGCCCTGTAATCACTGCACCGTTGTCGCAGTAAGCAGAGTGGCGATAGGATAATTCCAAAGCCGCCTCGCTCAGCTCTCCCGGCTGCAAATCGTTGTCAATATGGGTGCATTTTTGCAGCACATCCTTCATCTCGCCGCCGTAGGCGCCGGCATTCATAAACGCGGCACCGCCGGCACTGCCGGGGATGCCGTAGGCAAATTCCAAGCCGGTTAAGCTGTGCTCCAGCGCAAAATTGCAGACCTTCATCAAGCTCGCCCCTGCCTGGCAGTAAATAACATCCTCCGCAAGCAGTCGTATCTCCCCGAAGGCATTTCCCAAGTGAATGACGACACCTTCAAACCCTTCATCCGCTACCAGCAGATTGCTGCCGTTACCGATAACGGCATAATGCAAGGAAAGCTCCCTGCATTTTTTTAATATTTTCAGCAGGCTTTCCTCGCTGTCGGGCTCGATAAATGCGCGCGCATTGCCGCCGAGCTTGAAGGAAATATGCTTTTTCATCGGCTCGTTCTCCACTGCCTCGCAGCCGAGAGAACGCGCAAAATCACAAATTTCAGTGTACATACCTTTACCCATTCTTATGCAGTAATGCCGCACCGATAATGCCTGCGTCGTTGCCGAGCTTTGCAAGCTGAATCACGGTTTGCATTTCCTCGCTGTTATCTCTTGTGTAGCTTTGTTGCGCAATGTAGCGCTTCACCGGCTCGAGCAGAGCTTCGCCCTCATGGCTGACACCGCCACCGATGCAAATCACCTCAGGCTGCAGCATATTAATCAAATTCACGATGCCCGTTGCCACATACTTTGCATAGGTTTCGCACAGCTGCGCGCACTGCTCCGAGCCCTCTCTGGCGGCTGCATATGCCACCTTGGCATTGACCTCGCCCTCGGCTGCAATCACCTTTTCAAGAATCGGGTCATTGCCCTTTTCGCGCAGCGCATTGGTCATGCGAATGAGCGCCGTTGCGCTCGCGTAGCTTTCCCAACAGCCGCTTCTGCCGCAGTTGCAGTGCTCGCCGTCAACCTGAATGACCATATGCCCGATTTCGCCTGCAGCGCCATTGAAGCCGACCACTAACTTTTCATCCATAATGATGCCGCCGCCGACACCTGTGCCGAGGGTCACGGCAATCATATCGCGCGCAAATTTCCCGGCGCCCGCGATGTATTCGCCGAATGCCGCACAGTTGGCATCATTGCCCACAAATGCCATCTTGCCGAAGCGCTCCTCGAGCAGCTTTTTAGCAGGCACATTGTGGAAAAAGAGATTTGCCGAGTAGGTAATTACACCGGTCTCGGGCTCTACCGCACCCGGTGTGCCCAGGCCGACATATTCCACATCCTTCATACTGACGCCTGCTTGGTCAAGAGCATCTAAGGCAGCGGCATACATATCCTCAAAGATGTTTTCCGCCGGGCGGGGAATATTGGTTTTGCGCTCGCCCTTACCGATAATGTTGTTATTTTTATCTACCACACCTACAACGATGTTGGTGCCTCCTAAATCGATACCGATATTATACATTCCCCATCGCCTCGCTTTCTAATTTTTTCATCAATTCTTCCGCGGCATTATAGCCGTATTTTTTCAAC
>ONWY01000133.1:0-3000 GCA_900321665.1 uncultured Eubacteriales bacterium | reverse complement strand
TGACACCCAAAAAGTCCATCTTCTCCTCTTCAAGCCCCAGCACATTGTATGCCTTGGAGGGGTCCCAATTTTCAAGCTTAATGACCATGTGGATTTTTTGGCGAATTTTCACCGCGCCGATACCGAACAGGGTCTTGGCATCTATAATCCCTATGCCGCGCACCTCAATAAAATGCCGAATGTTGGCAGGGCTCATGCCGGAGATGGTTTTCTTATTAATCTTTCTGATTTCGACCAAATCATCCGCAATCAATCGGTGCCCGCGGCTGAGCAGCTCGAGTGCCACCTCGCTCTTGCCGACGCCGCTGTCGCCGATGATGAGCACACCCTCGCCGTAGACCTCCACCAGCTCGCCGTGCTGCACATAAATCGGTGCTAACTGTTCGGAGAGAAAGTACGAAGCCGAGGAGGTTGCCAAAGAGGTGGTATCGTTGGTTCTTAAAATCGCTACTTTATACTTTTCGGCAAGCTCCATCAAGTCCGAAAACGGTTCTTGATTCCTTGTCAGGATAACGGCGGGCGGCTGTGCGCTCAGGAGGATTTCAATCGCTTTTTTTCTCCCCTCCTCGCCCATGGAGTCGATATAGCCGCGCTCCATATGACCGATAAATTGGATTCTCTTATTATCAAAAAACTCGGTGTAGCCGGAAAACATCAGGCTCGGTCTGTTGACATTCGGAGAAATAATCATTATTTCCTCTGCCGGCTGCGGCAGGTATAGCACCTCATAGTGCTCCTTGCTGATTAAGCGGGCTAAAGAAATGGACCTTTGTTCTTCTTTCATGGCTTACCTCTCAAAAATCAGGTTAGTTTTGTACATATAATATTATATAAAAACTTTAGTTAATAATCAATACCTAAAATGATGCTTTTCTTGTCTGATTTGCGCGCAAAAACCGATTTTGCGCATGGGGCGGCATCCAAACGCCTGCCCGCGCAAAACAGCGAGGCTGTCTCAGCAATGAGACAGCCTCGGTTACAAAGAATATCATTTAAAATCTTTGGTTAAGAAATTGTAAAAGCATTGCCCCCAAAACGCTTCATCGTGACCATACCCTTCCACATAGTCGGTTTGGTTTTTGACTCCCATTTTGTTGAGCACATCGCGGTAGTACAGCGTGCAATCAATATTCCACGGGTCCTCGCTGCCGACCGCCATATACAGGTAATACGGGGTGTTTTTCTCTGTCGGCTGCGGAAATTCCTCAAAGACCGGTGTGTTCCAAAAAGTGCCCTTGTAAAATTCGGTGGGAATCACCCCGGTATCGGGTGCAAAGGATGCGATATAGTCGAATTTATCTAACCACTTAAAGCCGGTGCAAAGCGACTTGGCGCCGCCCTCGGAAAGCCCTGCGACCGCCGTGTTTTCCCTGCCGGTTTTAACCGGGTAATTGGCTTCGATAAAGGGCATCAAATCCAGCGCCACATCATCAATCGCCTTGTCGTAAATGAAGCGCAGCTGCTCGTCTGTTTTATCTTCTCTATCTGCCAAAATATCGGTATACATATCCACGCCGACAATGATTTGCGGCACCGCCAAACCCTCGTGCATCATATTGCCGTAAAGCAGGGTCAAATAGGAGGATTTGTTCAAATGCGTGGTGTGATTGCTCCCGAAGCCGTGAAACATATACATCACGGGGTAGGTTTGCTTCTCATCGTAGCCGGGCGGCAGCAAAATATTGCACTGCTTGTTATCGCCGGCGGTTTTCGAGTAATATGTCACATCCTCTAACATCGTGCCGTAATCCACACCGCTTTGCTTTTCAAACATCTTTTTATCGATGTTATAAACATTTTCAACCGCATAAGGGTCAAAGCTGCCGTCTGCCGCCTTGGTCTGGGCTGCGGTCGTGCTTGCCTTCGCCTGCGCATCCTTTGCCCCGCCGCACGCGCTGAGCAGGATGCTCATTCCAATCACCAATGCAAGTAATACCGCGCTTATCTTTTTCATCATAACCACCTCTCTAAAAACTCGGTTCTATCGATAATAGTATATCTTTTTTTGCCTCCCATGTCTAATACTTATATTGTATGCGATACAATTCATTTTTTGAATAATTAATTTACTGACATTGCCGTCTGCCTAAAAATTAAGCCTTGGGAAACCCCAAGGCTTAATTTGAATTAATATTCGTTTTTTACAAAGGTTTCAAGCGCTTGCAAACCGCGCTTCACCTTCTCGGTATCAATGCAATATGCCATGCGGAAATACCCCTTCACACCAAAGGAATCGGAAGGCACCAAAATCAAGTGGTATTTCTTTGCCTTCTCGCAAAATGCATTGGCATCCTCTTCTAAAGCCTTCGGGAAAATGTAAAAAGTGCCGCCCGGTCGGATGACTTCAAAGCCAAGTTCCTTGAGCTTGTCATAAATCAAATTCATATTGGTTTCATACACGCTCAAATCACTCGTTGTATACAGGCACTCGGCGACTGCCATTTGCACGCTCGAAGAGGGGCAATTGTGCCCGATACCGCGGCTGATTTGCCCGCATATAACCGCGATAATATCCGCATCCACCGCCTTGGGGTTGACCGCTACATAGCCGATTCTTTCGCCGGGCAGCGAAAGGCTTTTGGAGAAGGAGTAGCAGGTGAGCGTGTTATCATAATACTGCGCCACGTAGGGGATTTTCCTGCTGTCAAACGCAATCTCGCGGTATGGCTCATCCGAGAGAATAAATATCTCATGCCCATACTCTTTTTGCTTTTCTCTGAGGTAATTTGCCAAGCGCTCGATAGTCTGCTCCGAGTAAGCAATTCCCGAGGGATTATTCGGCGTATTGATGAGCACTGCCTGCACATTTTCGCTCATCATCTCATCAAAAGCTTCAAAATTGATTTCAAAATTTTCGGTGTTAGCCGGCACCACCTTTAAATTAGCACCGGTTCTGCCGATATATTGCATATATTCGGGAAAAAACGGTGCAAAGGTAATCACATCATCACCGGGCTTTGTAACGCACCTTGCCGCATGCGCAATCGCCCCCGCAGCACC
>ONWY01000191.1 GCA_900321665.1 uncultured Eubacteriales bacterium | reverse complement strand
CATCAACTCCACTCTCCACTCTTCACACTCCACCCTCAAAGCGTTTACTATGTATAACATTTGTTGCACACCCGCATAGCGGGTGGTTGTTTGTTCCGCCATGCGGAACAGTCTAAAGACATTAACACAATCAAAAAACGCCTTGCTGCTTGCAAGGCGTTTTTATGATTATTTTATGATTATTTGGAGCCCCAAAGGTCCATCATATCCAAGAACTCGCCGCCGCTGTTGCTACTGCTGCCGGATTCCTTCTTGGAGGGCTTTGCAAAGATATCGTCATCATCGCCAAAGCCGAAGCCGGTATCCTTCTTTGCCCCTGCATGCGGCTTGGAAGGCGCTTTGTACTCACCGTTTTCATCAAACCCGAAGCCGGTTGCCACAACGGTGATGATAATTTCATCCTCAAGAGAATCATCAAAGCAAGCACCCCAAATGATGTTCGCATCGGGATGTGCCGCGTTGGCAATCATCTGAGAAGCATTGTCTACTTCATCCAAACCGATATCGGGAGAAGCGGTGATATTGATAATCACACCGGTTGCACCGTCAATCGTGGTTTCAAGCAGCGGGCTTGTAACGGCTGCCTTTGCAGCTGCCTCTGCCTTATCCTTACCCTTTGCACGGCCGACACCCATGTGCGCATAGCCTGCGCCGCGCATAACAGCAGTGACATCGGCAAAGTCAAGGTTTACAAGACCGGGAACCTTAATCAAATCGGAGATGGATTGCACACCCTGGCGCAGCACATCGTCCGCAATGTTAAATGCATTTAAAAGTGTAATCTTTTCTTCGGTAACTTCCTTCAATCTGTCGTTAGGAATGACCATGATGCAATCGACGCTCTTTTTGAGCTCTTCGATACCGGCAAGAGCCTGTTCCATTCTTCTCTTGCCCTCGAAAGCGAAGGGCTTGGTCACAATTGCAACGGTAAGGATGCCGAGGTCCTTTGCAATCTGTGCCACAATCGGCGCAGCGCCGGTACCTGTGCCGCCGCCCATACCGGCAGTGATGAAGAGCATATCTGTGCCCTGCAGCGCTTCCTCAATATCGGTTCTGCTCTCTTCGGCAGCTCTTTGACCGATTTCGGGCTTTGCGCCTGCACCGTTACCTCTTGAAATTTTGTCTCCGATTTGGAGTTTATATGTAGCCTGTGAATGAGCAAGAGCTGTGCGATCGGTATTAATCGCAATAAACTCTACACCCAACAGATTGCTTTTAATCATTCTGTTTACGGCATTACCGCCGCCACCGCCGACACCAATAACTCTTATTTGCTCGCCGGCAACAACATCATTATCAAGTTCAAACGCCATTTTTTTCTTCCTCCAATACACTATTGCGCTAAATAAAATCAGCTTTAGGCATAGTTATTTATATTAAAAATATACCATAAATGCTTTTTATAATCAAGCATTTAGCAAAAATAATGGTTACAATTGGGTTACGAAGCAGGGTTAAAATATGCCTGTTTTGTTTGGTCAGCCTGCTTCACATTGACCGTGCCTTTTGCATTTTCATTTTCCTTCAGCGCATCCTCAATTGCCTTTGCCGCTATCTTGCACTTGTAATCGAGTGCCTCCGCCTGCCCGATTTGCACCGTGATGGCACCTGCGTATACAACCTGAATATCCACTGTGCTTTTGACATTGATTGCAGTTACATTTTCGAGCTTATTATCGGAAAATACGGCCTTCATTGTTTTTACAAGCTCGCCCTTTTCCTCGTCTTTAAAGCGTGCGGTTTCCCCCGGCTCGGAAGCTTCAATCTCCGCACCGATTACCACGGCGGCGCCCTTTGGCTGCTTGTCCGCTTTTTCAAGGTATTTCAGCGCTTCATCGGTGATAATATACGCTTTTTTTCCTTTTTCTTTCACTTCAAAAGCAAATTGTGCACTGCCCTCTTTGACACAAATAACCAAGCCGTCGGGCAGCTCATGTTTTAAAGTAACGCTTTTGACATAGGGCAAGCTGTGGTCAAACTTACGCTGTATGCCCGCTGCTGTCGGCGCAAACAGGTTATCACCCAACTCCACACCGGAGGCTTCTATCACCTGTGCCGCGCTGTATTTTTCATTTCCGACCACCTCTATCCTGCCGACCTTAAAAAAGATAAAAATGCTCAGCACGATGCCGATGACAAACACCACCGAAGCAATGCTTGCCCTGATGAGCACATTGTTTCTCTTGCGGCGCTTGGTTCTCTCGATGCGCAGGCGTTCCTTCTCGCTGTAAGAGGTATAACCCTGCGGCGGTGCGGATGAAGCGGGCTTTGATTTGTATTTTTTCTTCTTTTTGCGCTGTTTTGCGGGCGGCGCGGATTGTTGCTTTTGCTCTATGTAGCGCTTTTCAAGCTCCGAGGGTTCCTTTTTTGTCGCCTCATCCGCTCGCGCGATTTTATACACCTCGCCCGCTTCCTGCGGTCGGCGGTAGGAGTCACTCCTTGCGCGGTTACCGGAAGGGCGCGAGCGCCAACGCTTTACTTTTTTACTTGACATATTTAATCCACCAGTGAAAGGATAATCTCCGCGATTTTTTCGTTTGCGTTCAAAATTGCCATTTTCTTTGCGTTTTCGCCCAAGGAAAGCAGCTTTTCCTTATCTGCCATCAGGGCATCCACCTTTTCGGTCAGCACCTCAGCGGTCAAATCCTTCTGCTCAATGATTTCCGCCGCACCGCGATTGACCAAAGCCATCGCATTGTGGTATTGGTGGTTTTCCGCTACATACGGGCTCGGGATTAAAATGGATGCCTTCCCCGCCGCTTGGATTTCGCTCAGCGAGCTTGCGCCGGCTCTGCCGATAACCAAATCGGCTGCCGCAAGGCATCTGTCCATATCATCGATATAATCGCGCACCATGATGTGCTTTTCGCTTGCCAGGTCAACGCCATCCTCTTTCAGGTACGTGCTGAAGGCGATGCCCTCTATCGCTCCAGCTACGAACCCTGGTCACGCTACCTCACCGGCACACAAGGCATGGCTCCTGCTGACGGGTGGGACCCCCTGGCATGGATGGTGGAGCAGTGCCACCAGCGCGAGATGGAGTGCCATGCGTGGATTAACCCCTATCGTGCCAAGACCAAGTTCACCAAAGAACTGGCTTCCAATCACCCCGCCACACGTCACCCAGAACGTATATTCGAGTACGACGGACTGTATATCTTCAATCCTGCCATCCCAGAGAACCGCACCTACACCTGCATGGTGGTAGAGGACATCCTCGAGCACTACGATGTGGATGGCATTCATATGGATGACTATTTCTATCCTTATCCCGTCGCAGGTCTCCCCATGCCCGACCAGGCATATTATGAGGCTGACCCACGTGGATTCACCTCCATCGAGGACTGGCGCCGCGACAACGTCAACCTGCTCATTCGTGACCTCCATCATTTGGTGCGCTCCGTCAA
>ONWY01000025.1 GCA_900321665.1 uncultured Eubacteriales bacterium | reverse complement strand
ATAAGGCTGCCGTGCGCCTCAAGGTCTGCGCGCGCTATGGGTTGGATAGCACAAAAAAGCTTGTGCTGTATGCACCGACCTTTCGCGATGATGCGCAGCAAAATGCACACCTGACCGAGCATTTCCCCTTTCGGGAGTTTGCCGCGCTTGAGGAATACGAGCTGCTTGTGCGCCTGCACCCGCAAATCGGCGGTGTGCTTGCCGCAGGCGAGCAGGTGACCGATGTGAGCGATTATGAATCGGTCAATGAAATTGCGCTTGCGGCGGACATTCTCATTTCCGATTATTCCTCTATCATTATGGACTTTACCGTGCAAGGGAAGCCGATGGTGTTTTTCGCCTTTGATTTGGAGGAATTTAGTGAAAACGGCAGAGGCTTTTATTTTGATTATGAAACCTATGTGCCGGGCGCTGTGGTCAAAACCGGCGAGGAACTGATAGCGCTCTTTCAAAGCGGCGATTTTCACGAGGAAAAGATTGAAGCCTTCCGCCGCTTTAACTTTGATTATTTGGACCGGTATAATTGCAAGCGCGTGATTGAGCAGCTTGTGAAGTGAAGCATTGCGGGGAATACCCATCGCTATTACACTTATCTTTGCTTACCCGTAGAGTTTAAAAAATCATTATTTTTATTATAAATAGAAACAAAACGGAGCAGCTACCGAGCTGCTCCGTTTTGTTTTTTAAAGTTCAATTTTTCCATGTTCTTTTTCGTATTTTTCAATACAATCTCTTACCAGGATAAGAATTTGAGAATTGGCAGAGCGACCTTCGTAATCAGCCACTACATGTAATTTGTGGAGCATTTCCTCCTCTATTCGAATTGATACACTTTTTATAGCCATAAAATCACTCCGTTTAAGATATATTATGACTTTATTTTATATTTATTATATGCTAAAATGTGCATATTAGATATGATTTATATCTAAAATATATCTAAAATATTGGGGGGAGCCAATGATAAAAGCTTGTTGCGGTTTTGGTCATCGTGTGGTTTGGGCAGATATACGCAGCTCCTTAGATGATGAAGTTGGGCGGGCGATTGCGGAAGGCTGTCACGTTTTCTATACGGGAGCACAGGGAGATTTTGACCGGCTTTTTACCGAGGCGGTTCAAAAAGCAAAAAGGAAACACAAAGACATTTCACTCATTTGTGTATGCCCGTATTATACAAAACAAATAAAAAATAGAGAATATTATGAAAATCATTTTGATGAGGTACTTATCCCCATGGCGCTTGATGATGTACACTACAAGGTGGCAATTCCAAAGCGCAATGAATGGATGGTTAATCATAGTGATTTGGTGTTGAGTTATACGGTTCGGGAATCCTCAGGTGCATATGTGGCAATTGAATATGCAAAAAGGCAAGGCAAGCTGGTTAGAGAAATAGCTTCTGCATCAGCAAAATAAAAAGACTGTCATGCGACAGTCTTTGCTTTGCAGTAATGTTTTTATTCATATTCATACATATCGGCATCCGCATCCGTAAACGGTTCGTCTGCATCGGCGGAAACGAGCTCCTTATTCCAGCTGAGCTTTTTGAGCACGCGCCTGACAAAGTACAGCGACATAATGAGCGAAACGACCTCCGCAATCGGGAATGCCCACCAAACTGCCTTCACATCGTGGAAAATCCACGACAGCAGCAGTGCTACGGGAATGAGCGCCACCAGCTGCCTGCCGAAGGAAACCCAGAAGGAGTACATGCTCTTGCCGAGTGCCTGGCACACCGAGCCGGAGACAATGCAAATGCCGGCAAATAAGAACGAGAGCGAGAGAATGCGCATCGCAGGAATGCCGACAACCATCATCTGCTCGTCTACCGAGAAGATAGAGAGGATATCGCCGGGGAACAGTTGGAAGGCGAGGAAACCGATAAGCATCAGCGCGACGGCGAGAATATAGGCAATCTTCACCGTGTCATACAAGCGCTTTTTGTGCCCTGCGCCGTAGTTGTAGCCGATGATGGGTATCATGCCGTTGTTTAAGCCGAATACCGGCATAAAGACAAAGGATTGCAGCTTGAAGTAGTAAGCGAATACCGTAATCGGGTCGGCACCGTAAACATTGAGTACAAATTTGTTGAGCAGGAAGTTCATCACCGAGCCGATGGCGACCATCAGCACGCTGGGCATGCCGATGTAAAGAATTTCTCCCACGAAGTGCTTGTCGGGCTTCATGTCTTTGAAATTGAGCTTAAACTCCGTGTTTTTGGTCAGGTTAAAGAGTATACTGATGCCTGCGGCGGCAAATTGACCGATAACAGTCGCAATAGCGGCACCCTTCACGCCCATCTGCGGTACACCGAATTTGCCCAAAACGAAGATGTAATCGAGCACAATGTTGATAATGGCACCGCTGCCTTGGCTAATCATTGTAAAAATTGTTTTGCCGGTTGCCTGCAAAATTCTCTCGAAGGTAATTTCGAGGAATACACCGATACTCAAGCAGCATACAATGTGAAGATAGTCGGTACCCAGCGCCACAATTTCTTCCTTCACGGCGAGGGGCTCGTTTAAGTTCTGAACCATATGCTCCATAAAAAATTCGGAAGCAAACAGACCGATGAGGAAAAAGACGGTGAAAGAGCAAATCGCAATCAAAATACCCTGTGAAGCAATTTTTGCCGCTTTTTTTCGGTTCTTTTGCCCCAGCGCTTTGGAAACGAGCGCATTCATGCCGACACCGATGCCGACCGCAAGCCCAATCATGATGTTTTGAATCGGGAAAGCGTAGCCGAGCGCGGTAACGCCCAATTGGCTGACCGAGGAAATAAAATAAGTGTCGACCACATTATAAAATGCCTGCACAAACATGGATGCGATAATCGGCAGGCTCATGGTAATTAATAATTTTGCAACGGGCATGGTGCCCATTTTGTTTTCTTTCATTTTTACTCCGTTTGCAGTTTCAAACGCTGCGTGATTGTGCTATGGGTATCAAGATATGAAGCGGTATATACCCATGGAAGGAGCCGAGGACCCTATCCATTAGTATTATAGCAATATAAAAATATATGCACAATGACAAATTGTATGAAAAAAAGTAACATTTTGTCATTTTTTGTTTCAACGCATACAAAAATTCATAAAAAATGTTGTAATGCACTAAGAATATGTTATAATAAAGATACCAATTAAGTAAAGGAGTTAATTTATGTCCATTCTTGTTACAGGCGGCGCCGGTTACATCGGCTCCCACACCTGCGTGGAGCTGTTAAATGCCGGCTACGATATTGTGGTATTAGATAATTTTTCCAATTCCAAAAAAGAGGTTTTAAACCGCATCACGGAGTTGACGGGAAAGCATTTCCCGTTTTATAAAATTGACATTCGCAACAGCGAGCAGATGGCAAAGATGTTTCAGCAGGAAGACATCGAGGCAGTCATCCACTTCGCCGGCTTAAAAGCTGTCGGCGAGAGCTGCGAAAAACCGCTGGAGTATTACGATAACAATGTTTCGGGCACAGTCAAGCTGCTGCAGGTGATGAGAATCTTCGGCTGTAAAAAGTTTGTTTTCTCCTCCTCCGCAACCGTTTACGGCGGCGAGAATGTATCCCCGCTGAAAGAGGACATGAAAACCGGCGGCGTGACCAACCCTTATGGCAGAACGAAGCTGATGATTGAAAACATCTTGGCGGATTTGTATGCTTCCGACAAGGAGTGGAGCATCGAAAGGCTGCGCTACTTTAACCCCATCGGCGCGCACGAAAGCGGCAGAATCGGCGAGGACCCGAGCGGTATTCCGAATAACCTGATGCCGTACATCACCCAAGTGGCAGTCGGCAAAAGACCGTATCTCAATGTCTTTGGCGATGATTATGATACACACGACGGCACCGGTGTGCGCGATTATATCCACGTGGTGGATTTGGCAAAAGGTCACATTGTGGCAGTGGAGCAGGCGCTGAAGGAAACGGGGCTGTTTACCTACAACCTCGGTACCGGTGTCGGCTACAGCGTGCTCGATGTGGTGAAGGCGTTTGAGAAGGCGAGCGGTCAAAAGATAGAGTATAAAATCTGCCCGCGCCGCCCCGGCGATATCGCCACCTGCTATTCCGACCCCTCTAAGGCACTCGAGTGCTTAGGGTGGAAAACCGCATTCGATTTGGAGAGAATGTGCGAGGATTCCTGGCGCTGGCAAAAGAATAACCCCAAGGGCTATTAATGACATAAAAAGCGAAAGAGAGCGGCAATGTTGCTGCTCTCTTTTTTGCGGCAATCGAAAATGTGCTGCCGCGAAAAATACCATAGATATTTTTGAACATATGTGATACAATAGTTGCGTATTCAATGCAGCGACAGATTTTGAGGGGCAGGTGATAGCGCGTGTTTTTTAAGCTCGACAAAGCAGTGACACCGATTGCAAGCGATGAAGTGAACCAAAACCAAATCATAGCCGGCTATGTCAGTTCCAAGGAGCTGGCGGAAATCGGCGGCAAATTCGGCTTTTCGCACACCACGGTTGAAGCTTGCCAGGTGGCAAACAAAAACTTTCGCAGCGGGGTGGATGTGTTTGATGATTACACCTTCACGGAGTTAAAAATCATCGACCCCTTCGATTTTAAGGCGGAGGCGGACTGCGTGGCGCTGCTCATTAAGAAAAATATGATTATTGTGGTCGATGTGGCGGACCGCGACGGCTCCACCAAAAACAAATTTATGGAAGCCATCCACAAGCGCCACTCCAAGGGCGTGACCTTGGAAAAGGTGATTTACAGCTTCATTGAGTTGCTCATTGCCGGCAACAGCAAGTACATTGAAAACACCGGAGTGGAAATCACCGCCTTGGAGGAGGATGTTTTCAAGGGCAATACAGGCGATGATTTCAACCTGGATTTGCTGCATTTGAAAGAGGAGCTGCTGACCATGCACAATTACTACGAGCAGCTGCTTGACATCACCGAGGCGATAGAGGAAAATGAAAACGACCTGTTTGAGAGCGAGGATTTGCGCTATATCGCCAATATGCACAACAAAATTCAGCGCTTGAAGGAGGATGTGGATTCGCTCAACTCCTTAGTGGTGCATTTGCAGGATGCGTATTCCGCGACGCTCGATTTGAGCCTCAACCATACCATGAAGCGCTTCACGGTTATCACCAGCATCTTTTTCCCGCTGACCTTGATTGTCGGCTGGTACGGCATGAATTTTGATTCCATGCCCGAGTTTCATTGGCGCTACGGGTATTTATTTGTGATTTTGCTCTCGGTGGCGGTGGTGGCAATCCTCGCGGTCATCGGCAAAAAGAAAAAGTGGTTTTAACAGATGATGAAAAAGAACAAAAAGGCAGGCAGCTGCCTGTCGTGTGAAAATTTTGAGTATGATGAGCAGTTCGGCGAAGAGGTCTGCATCATCGAGATGGATGAGGATGAGCTCTACCGCCTGGGCGACAGGGAGTCGCGCGGGTGCCCGTTTTATCGCTTTCGCGATGAGTACCGGATTGTGAGGAAGCAAAATTGAGCTGCCGCAGCTGTCCGCGCGCGTGCGAGAGCAGAAGCAGCGGCTTTTGCGGGGTCGGCAATCGGGTGCTGGTGGCGCGCATTGCACCCCATTTTTGGGAAGAGCCGGTTATCAGCGGCACGAGGGGCGCAGGCACCGTGTTTTTCTCGGGCTGCAATATGCGCTGTGTGTTTTGCCAAAACCGCGAGATTTCCGCCGGCTTAAAGGGAAAAGCGGTAGATGCTGCGGCGCTTGAGCGGCACATTCGCGCCATGCTCGCGCAGGGTGTGCACAATGTTGAATTTGTTACCCCTTCGCACTATGCGCTTTTTTTGGCGGACTTTTTGGAAACGCACCGCTACGAGGTGCCGGTGGTTTGGAACAGCTCCGGTTACGACAGCACGGCAGTGCTCGAGCAGCTGCGCGGCAAGGTGCAGGTATTTCTGCCGGATTTTAAATATGCCGATGCCGCTTTGGCGCGCCGCTACGGCGCAGCGCCGGATTATGTGCAAACCGCGCGCGAAGCGCTTGAAAAGATGTATGCCCTTGTCGGCGACACGGTGATTGGGGACGACGGCTTGCTGAAAAAGGGCGTTATCATTCGCCACCTGATGCTGCCGGGGCAGCCGGAAAACACCCTTGCGGTGATAGATGCCGTGCACGATTTTGCAAAGGGCAAAAAGGTACTCTTTTCGCTGATGAGCCAATACACGCCTTGCGGTGATTTGGCGCGCTTCCCGGAGCTGCAGCGCACGATTAGCGAAAGCGAGCTGGAATCCGCTTGGAGCTATGCGGCAATGCTCGGCTTAGAGGGCTTTTGTCAGGATTTAGCCAGCGCCGATACAAAATATATTCCGCCGTTTTCGGACTCTTTGAGCGATGCGGCAAAATGAAAAGGAGAAAGACGATGAAAAAAACGCTTTGCATACTTTGCGCGTTGCTTTGCCTGCTCCCCTTGGGCGCTTGCGCCAAGAAGCAGGCAGATGTTAAACAGACCTTGGAGGATATTCCGAATGCCTATGTCGGCGATGTGGATGTGGAGCAAACCATTGAAATTGCCGAATTAACGATTGTGATAAAAAAGCAGCTGTTTTATATCAACGATGTGGAATTTTACTTCAAGGATTTTGAAGATACCGAAAAGCTCAGCACCAATTTTGAAAACGGTATGTTGGATGTATATGTCACAGACGGTGCCTTGCAAAAATGCGTCGTTTTCTCCCCGGATAATCAGGAAAAAACCGAGTACAATGTGCAGGGCAAGGGCACGGCAGTGACCAGGTACCGCTATGATGAATACGGCAATACGGCATATGAAGCGCACTACGGTGCCGATGGAAAGCTGACCGATTTTTACACCGCAAGCTATGGTGATGACCATATTAAAATGGTAGAAAAGCGCACCTACAATGCCACCTTGGATTTAACGGCGGTCATTCGCTACGAGTATGATGAAAAAGGCGAGCTTGCAAGGGAAATCACCTATGGCCCCGATTTAAAGCTGCAGGATGTAAAAGAAAGCTAAGCGCCGGATGATAGGGAAAAGAAATAGCGGAGGCTGTGACAGCCTCCGCTTTGTTTACAACCGCTTTAATCTAACAGGGTGTATTTGATTGACCACTGCCGGCAAAGCTTCTTTAAGTCTGCCATGGAGTGGGCTTTGAAATATTCGGTGAAGTTATCAATGGCATAGTCGCCGCCAAGCTGCGCTTTCATCACATCTTCCAATTTTCCCATATTGGTATAATCAAACTGCATATGGGTGGCGTCCTCGCCGTTGGAAGAAAAGATGTATTGCTTTTCAATTTCGTACCTATCCATAGCATATTGCTTTTTCAGGTTTAAGGTAAAGTGTCTGTGCTCCATAGTAACAACTCCTTTCAAGCGGAGCCTTGAATGCCCCTTTTTCATTTTCATCATAACACACAATGATAGGATATACAATAAAAAATATAAAATTCAATTCTTATTTACATTTTTTTGGCAATTCACAACCTTTGCGCATAATATTTCCCGCTTTTGGCAAAATATTAGCAAAGGAGGGGAATTATGAAAGCAACGGGAATAGTCAGAAGAATTGATGATTTGGGGCGCGTGGTCATTCCGAAGGAAATCCGAAAAACGCTGCGCCTGCGCGATGGCGATGCGCTGGAGATTTTTACGGATGCCAACGGCGAGGTGATTTTTAAAAAATACTCTCCCATCGGGGAAATGTCCGCCTTTGCAAGCCAATATGCGGAGGCGATGCATATGCACGCCTCCATGCCGGTAATTATCAGCGATAATGACCGCGTGGTCGCTTCCTCGGGCGTTGCGAAAAGAGAAGTGTTTGACAAGCCCATTTCCAAGAAAATTGAAGAAATTTTGGAGCAAAGGCGCTCGTATTCCGCCGCCGACAGCGACGAGAGCGTTTACCCCATTGAGGGCTACGAGCGCAAAGCGAGCATTGTCTGCCCGATTATTGCGGCGGGAGACGCGGTCGGCAGCGTGATTGTGCTCGATGAGGGCAAGGCGCCGACGCAAACCGAAATGAAACTCACCGATGTTGCCGCTTCCTTTTTGGGCAAGCAAATGGAGGAGTAGCCGCACGGTGCGCGAAAACAAGCCGAAACACAGCGTGTTTCGGCTTGATTGTCATATGAACCTGTGTTATAATCAAATAAAGACATTTTAAGCGGATTCGCTTAATAAAGGAGAATCGTATGACAGAGCACACCATCCCCGGCACCAATATCCCGATGAAGGATAGCGAGAGCATGTTTGAAAAATTTGTGCCGCTCATTCAAGCGACCAACGGCTTAACCCTTTCGCAGGTTTGCGCGATTACCGCGCTCGAGCCCTCCACCATTCAAAATTGGGTAAAGCGCGGCTTTGTGGCAAAGCCGGTCGGCAAGAAATACCACGAGCGCCAGCTCGCGCGCATTTTGCTTATTTCCGCGTTGCGCGATGCGATGAAAATTGAAAATATCGGCGCGCTGATGGCGCTGGTCAACGGCAGTGCGAACTGCGAGAGCGATGATATCATAGCGGAGGACGCACTGTATGATTACTTTTGCGCCACCGTGGCAAAGGCGGATAACGGCATGCCCGCGCTCGAGGATATCCCGCACCTGGTGCAGGAAACCATTAAGGATTACATTCCGCCGCATGCGGAGGACACCGCGCGCTTGGCTGATGCGCTGTGTGTGATGAGCTATGCCTATTGCAGCGCGCGCTACAAGCAGGAGGCAGATGCCCTCTTTGAAGCGATGAAAGGGCAATAAAGAATAATGCAAAACAACGTATTGTAAAATCTGCTTTTTTATTATATAATAAATATTTAGGCAATCTTTCTCTTTCAATATAGAGACAATGAGAAGTAATTGAGAGCACTCTCAAGGTGCTTTCATTGCGGGAAGGCGGGAAAATGAGAACAAAGTTATCCCATAGAAAAATATTGGTTATCCTGTTTGACCTGGTATCCTTGCTGGCGGCAAATGCCTTTTCGGCATATATCATCCATGAGTTTTTACCGGTGAGCATTGCAACGGCAGGCGTCGTCAGGAGCGCTATTATCTTTGCAGTGATTAATTTCTTGTGCATTTACATCGGCGGCGAGTACCGCAAGGCATGGAAATTGATATCCTTCAGAGATTATATTTCCTGTGTCGTGGAGCTGCTTGTCGGCAGCAGCCTCTTTTTTGCGATTATCCAATTTTGGAAAATCGGCAGCTACGGGCAGCTCAATTTGCCGACTGTTTTATATTGCCTGCTCAGCTTTTTGTTGAGCGCAGGGCTTGTGGTGTCGATTCGTTTCTTTGCCAAGCGCTATTTTATCTACCTTGTCAGTGCAGGGCAAAGCGAAATGATGAAGCGCGCGCTGATCATCGGCGCGGGCAATGCAGGCAGAATCCTGGCGCTCGAAATCACCAATGCCTTAAAAGAGGGCAAAAAGGATTTTTGCTACTCCTTAGTCGGCTATGTGGATGATGATTTGAATAAAATCAATGAAAAGGTCAATGGCTACTATGTGCTGGGTACCACCTTTGATTTAAAGGAAATTTGCACCAAGTATTCGGTTGAGGTGGTCTTTTTTGCCATCCCCAGCTGCCCAGCCGTGCGCAAGGCGGAGATTTTGGAGGTTTGCGCCGAAACCAAGTGCGAGGTTAAGGTCGTGCCCGAGGTTTCCACCCTCGTGACCGGCAAATCCATCTTAAACCAAACCACCAGAGTCAATGTGGAGGATTTGCTTGGCAGAGACCCGGTGCAGTTAGATACCACCAAGCTTTCGGGCTTTATTGCAGGTAAGGTGTGCATGGTCACAGGCGGCGGCGGCTCCATCGGCAGCGAGCTGTGCCGGCAAATTATGCGCTACCAGCCGAGCAAGCTGATTATTGTCGATATCTATGAAAACAATGCTTATGATATTCA